>CAYFRC010000012.1:15966-18616 GCA_964345325.1 uncultured Oscillospiraceae bacterium | reverse complement strand
CATGCTGAACCGCCAGCTTTGGGAGACCTCCGGCCACTGGGACCACTACCGCGAGAACATGTACACCACCAAGATCGACGACCAGGATTTCGCGATCAAGCCTATGAACTGCCCCGGCGGCATTTTGGTATATAAGAGAAAAACGTGGAGCTATCGCGAACTCCCCTGCCGCAGCGGCGAACTGGGGCTCGTCCACAGGCACGAGCTTTCGGGCGCGCTGCACGGGCTGATGCGCGTAAGGTGCTTCACGCAGGACGACGCGCACATCTTCATGACGCCCGAGCAGATCAAGGACGAGATCATCGGCGTGTATCGGCTCATTAACGATGTATATAAGACGTTCGGCTTCAAATACCGCGTGGAGCTCTCCACGCGTCCGGAAAATTCCATCGGCTCGGACGAAATGTGGGAGCTGGCGACGCGCGGCTTGCAGGGCGCGCTGGACGAACTGGGCGTAAAGTACGTCGTCAACGAGGGCGACGGCGCGTTCTACGGCCCCAAGATCGACTTCCATTTGGAGGATTCGATCGGCAGAACATGGCAGTGCGGCACGATCCAGCTCGACATGAACCTGCCCGAGCGGTTCGAGCTGACCTACGTCGGCGCGGACGGCGAAAAGCACCGCCCCGTCATGATTCATCGCGTGGCGTTCGGCTCCATCGAGCGCTTCATCGGCATATTGACGGAGCACTTCGCGGGCGCGTTCCCGCTGTGGCTCTCGCCCGTGCAGTGCAAGATCATGACCATCACCAACCGCGGCGACGAGGCCGCGAAGGCGCTGGAAAGCGCGCTGCGCAAGGCGGGCTTCCGCGTGGAAATGGACCTGCGCAACGAGAAGATCGGCTTCAAAATCCGCGAGGCGCAGGTGGAGAAGGTGCCGTACATGCTGGTGATCGGCGACAAGGAGGCCGAAAGCGGCGAGGTCGCGGTGCGCTCCCGCAAAAACGGCGATATGGGCTCCATGGGGGCGGATGCGCTCCTATCGATGCTCAAAGAAGAAGTCGATACAAAAGCCCTGTAAGTTTTATACCGAAACTGTACATCGGAGGTGACGGACATGGAACGAATTGCCATCGCGGTGGACGCGATGGGCGGAGACAACGCGCCGAACGCGATCGTCGCGGGCGCCATCGAGGCGCTTCGCCGAATGCCCGAGACGAATATCCTCCTCTTCGGGCGGAAAGAGGCGCTGGAAGGCCTGGTTGCGGACTGTGAGGACGTGCGGGATCGGCTCGAAATCGTCCCGTGCGAAGAAGTGATTTCCATCGAGGAATCGCCCATGCTCGCAATCCGCAAAAAGACGGATTCCTCGCTCGTGAAGGCGATGCTCGCCGTGAGGGAAAAACAGGCGCAGGCAGTGCTTTCTGCGGGTTCGACGGGCGCCGTGCTCGCCGGCGGCATGTTTCGCGTCGGGCGGATTCAGGGCATCGAGCGCCCCGCCCTCGCGCCGGTGATTCCGGGCAGGGAAAAGCCGTTTCTCCTCATCGATGCCGGCGCGAACGTGGACTGCCAGAGCGCGTATCTCGAGCAGTTCGGGCTCATGGGAAGCGTCTATATGGAAAAGATGCTGCACGTACAAGACCCCCTCGTGTGCCTCGCCAACATCGGCGCGGAGGAGGAAAAGGGCAACAAGCTCTATAAAGAAGCGTATCAGCGGATGAAGGCGCAAACCGCCTACCGCTTCGGCGGCAACATCGAGGGGCGCGATATCCCCTTGGGCCGTGCGGACGTGGTCGTCGCGGACGGGTTTGACGGCAATCTCATCCTGAAATACACGGAAGGGCTTGCGGCGGCACTCATGGGGATGCTGAAGGACGAGATCAAGGCCTCGACGAAGGCAAAACTCGGCGCGCTCCTGATGAAGGATGCCTTTGCAAACTTCAAAAGCCGCATGAACTACGAGGATCACGGCGGCGCACCGCTGTTGGGCGTGGAGGGCGTGGTCGTAAAGGCGCACGGAAGCTCCAACGCTAAGGCGATCGCATCCGCACTCAGGCAGACGAGGGATATGGTCATCGGGGATGTCCCCGGGCGAATCAGGCAGGGGCTGTTAGGCCTTAGCGGAAAGGAACAGGAGAAGAAAGACAATGTATGACAAGATCGTAAGGCTCATTTGCGAGCAGCTTCCGGTACAGCCTCAGGATGTGAAGCCGGAATCGAAACTGGTCGATGATCTGGGCGCGGATTCCGCGAACCTCATGATGCTCATCATGGATTTGGAGAGCGAGTTTAACGTGATGGTCGAAGACGAGGCACTTCTCTCGATCACCACCGTGCAGGACATTTGGGATTATCTGAAGGAGCACGCGTAATGCCCCTTGAGGACGCGATAGGATATCGGTTTCGGGACGAAGCACTGCTAAAGACCGCGCTGACCCATCCCTCCTACGGCAAAGATCACCGCACGCCCCACTACCAAAGGCTCGAATTTTTGGGCGATGCGGTACTGGAGCTTGCGGTGAGCCAAATGCTGTTTGAGGCGCGCCCCGCCCTGCAGGAAGGGCAGATGACCTTTATCCGCGCGCGGCTCGTGCGGGAGGAGACGCTCTCCGAAATCGCACGCGAACTTGGGCTGGATCGGGAAATGCGCCTTTCGCGCGGCGAAGAAGCGAGCGGCGGAAGGGAAAAGCCGTCCATCCTGTCCGACATA
>CAYFRC010000012.1:15396-15952 GCA_964345325.1 uncultured Oscillospiraceae bacterium | reverse complement strand
GTTTGAAAGCGCGGCGGCGTTCGTGCGGCGCATATTTTGTGGGCGCATCGCGGAGGCCGTGAAGGACGGCGGGCTCGATGCGAAGAGCAGGCTGCAAATCCTGCTCGAAAAGAAGCAGCCGGGGCTTCGCCCCAAGTATACAATCGTATCGCAGGAGGGGCCGCCGCACGACAGCGTGTTTACATGCCACCTCTTTATCGAAGGTGTGCTGCGCGGAGAGGGCTTAGGCAAAAGCAAGCGCGAGGCGGAGATCGCCGCCGCGCAAATGACGCTCGGGGAAATGGAAGGCTGAGAGGAAACGATCAGCCCGTTTTGTATATCCCCTTTGGGAGCGCGGAATACGGAGGATGGCTGCATTGCGGCTAAAAAGACTGGAGATACAGGGGTTCAAGTCGTTCGCCGACAAGGTGGAGATCACGTTCGAAGACGGGATCACCGGCGTTGTGGGGCCGAACGGCAGCGGTAAAAGCAATATCGCCGATGCCGTCCGCTGGGTGCTGGGCGAGCAGAGCGCGAAATCGCTGCGCGGCACCAGGATGGAGGACGTCATCTTCGG
>CAYFRC010000012.1:6335-15386 GCA_964345325.1 uncultured Oscillospiraceae bacterium | reverse complement strand
CAGGAGATCACGGCAATCGTCGGTCCGAACGGGAGCGGCAAGTCGAACATATCGGACGCCATCCTGTGGGTCATGGGCGAGCAGCGCACGAAGACGCTGCGCGGCGGCAGATGGAGGACGTCATCTTCGGCGGCACGGAAAAGCGCAGGCGGCTCGCGTTCTGCGAGGTTTCGCTCATCTTCGACAACGAGGATGGGACGCTGCCTATAGATTTTCGCGAGGTTTCCGTCACGCGCCGCGCCTATCGGAGCGGCGAGAGCGAATACTCCATCAACCGCCAGACGTGCCGCCTGCGCGACATCGTGGATCTGTTCCGCGACACGGGCATCGGCAAGGAGGGCTATTCCCTAATCAGCCAGGGCAGGATCGACGAAATCCTGTCCAATAAGAGCGAAGAACGCCGTAACGTATTCGAAGAAGCGGCGGGCATCGTTAAATACAAGGCGCGCAAGCAGGAAGCGGAGCGCAGGCTCGAAAACACGCGCGCGAATCTGTCGCGCGCGGAGGACATCCTGCGGGAGCTTACGGACCGCGTGGAGCCGCTTCGCAGGCAGAGCGAAACGGCAAAGCGGTATATCCTGCTTCGCGACGAGCTGAAAAAGCTGGACCTCAACGTGTTCCTCGCGAAAAGCGAGCACGGCGAGGCGAGGCTTTCCGAGCTTTCCGAAACGCTGGAGGGCTTTCAGGCGATCCTCTCCGAGGCGGAATCTCTGCAAACGCGTTACACGGCGGAGCGCGACGAAACGCAGGAACATCTGGCAATCTTAGAGGAGGAAGCCGCCGCCGCGCGGGAAACCGTGCAGGAGGCGATCCGCAGGACGGAGGCGCAGGAAGGCGCGGTATCCGTCCTAAAGGAGCGCATGCTTTCCTCCGAGCGCGACAGGGAGCGCTTGCTCTCCGAAAAGAACGCCGCCGAACAGGGCGAGGGCGGCGTGGACGCGGAAATCGCGCGCTTGGGCGAAAAGATCGGTCAGGAAGAAGAAGCGCTGCGCGAGGCACAGGATGCGCTTTCCCGCGAGCGGGAGGAGCTTTCTTCCGCAGAGGACATGCTGCGGGAAACAGAGGAAAAGTTGGAAGCCGCAAAGGCGGAACTCATCTCCGTCATGAACGGGCTTTCGGACGTCCGCAGCGAAACGGCGCGCCTTTCGACCCTGCGCGATGCGCTTTCGGAGCGCGTCAAGGCGGCGGAGGACGATTCCGGCAGGGACGAAGTAGACCTTTCCGAGCTCAAAAACCAGCTCGAGGAGGCATCCGAGGCACTCCAAAGCGGCACTGCGGAGCGCGAAAGGCTCTCCGCGTCGCTCGCGCAGGCGGAAAAGCGGAGCGCGGACGGGAAAAACCGGCGCTTCGCGCTGGACACCGAGATACGGACGCTCTCCGAGACCCTGCAGGCTGCACTTTCGCGGCTGAAACTGCTCGAAGAAATGCAGCGCGATTACGAGGGGTATCAGTATTCCGTCAAAAACGTCCTCATGCACGCGCAGCGCCAAGGGGACAGCGGCGTGCGCGGCGTGGTCGCGTCGCTCCTTTCGGTGCCGAGGCAGTACGAGCGCGCCATCGATATGGTGCTCGGCGCGGCGCTGCAAAACGTGGTCGTCGACCGCGAGGAAGACGCCAAGCGCATGATCGATTACCTCCGCCAAAACCGCATGGGCCGCGCGACGTTTTTGCCGATCAGCGCGGTGCGGGGCAGTGCTCAACATGCCCGGCTGCATCGGGGTTGCGAGCGAACTCGTGTCCTATAGCCCGGAGTATAAGGGCGTCATGGAGAGCCTCTTGGGGCGCACCGTGATCGCGGAAGATCTGGACAGCGGCATCGCGATCATGCGGGCGGGGCGGCACGCGTTCCGTCTGGTGACGCTGGACGGCGACGTAATGCACTCGGGCGGCTCGATGACGGGCGGCAGCGCGCAGAGCCGCGCGACGAGCCTGTTGTCCAGAGAGCGCGAGGTCGCGGAGCAGAAAGAGCAGATTGCGGACGTGCGGGAGAATCTCGCCAAGGCAGAGGCGGAAAAGGCCGCGCTCGCGCAATCCTTGGCAAAGACGGCGGAGGAGAGGGCATCCCTTTCCGAACAGCTGCGCGCGCAGGAGCTTCTGTGCGCGCGGAACGAGGAGCGCCTCGAGGGCGCGCGCGCGGAATACGAGCATCGGGCGCAGCATACAAAGCTGGCGTTTGAGGAAAAGGAGCAGCTCGTCACGCAGCTCGCGCTGACCGAGGAGGCGCTGCAAAACATTTCGGGTGCGCAGGGCGCGGGCGAAGACGCGCGCGGTAGGCTCCACGCGGACATCACCGAGACGCAATCGCGCCTCTCCCCCCTTCGTTCGAAGGCAGAGGCGCTGCGCAAATCGGTGCAGGACGTAAGCGTCCGCACGGCATCCCTCGCGCGCGGGCTCGATGCCGCAAAGGCCGACAGAAACCGCCTGACGCGCGACAAAGAGAACATGCAGAAGCTGCTTACGGACAGTGCGCGCCTTTTGTCGGAAAAGGAAGCGTCGCTCGCGGAGGACAGAATCTCCCTTGCGGACGCAGAAAAGGCGCTGACCGAAGCCAAAAAGGCGCTCGACGAAGCGAGGGCAGGCTTTCAGGATAAGGATGCGCAGCGAACCCACGCGCAGGAGCGCATTTTGGAGACGGGGCGCCTGCTCGACGCGCAGCGCGTGCGCATCGACGAATATTCCGAGCGCAGGCATCGCGCGGAGCTGCAAAAGGCGCGCATCGAGGACGACATCGCCCAAATGACGCGGCGCATCTGGGAGGATTACGAGCTGACAGTCGAAGGCGCGAAGGCGTTTCGCGACGAGGACGTCAAAACCGCAGGCGCAGAAAAGCGCATCGCCGAAATACGGCAGGAAATCAAGCGCATGGGGAGCGTCAACGTCGCATCGCTGGACGAATTGCGGGAAGTTTCCGCGCGCGTCGAAGAAATGACCGCGCAGCGCGACGACCTCATGAAGGCGCAGATCGACTTGCAGGACATCATCGACGAGCTGTTAAAGAAGATGGAAGCGCGATTCAAAGCGCAGTTTGAGGCGCTCGACCAATCCTTCCGCCGCACGTTCGTGCGCCTGTTCGGCGGCGGGCAGGCTGCACTGCGGCTCGCCGACCCCAAGGACGCGCTGAACTGCGAGATCGAGGTGTTCGCGCAGCCGCCGGGGAAAAAGCTGCAGCTGCTCTCGCTGCTCTCGGGCGGCGAGCGGGCGTTGACCGCCATCGCGATCCTCATGGCGATCCTCGAGATCAAGCCGTCGCCGTTCTGCTTTCTGGACGAAATCGAAGCGGCGCTGGACGACGCGAATATCGACAACTTTGCGGACACGCTGCGCGAATACGCGAAAGAGACGCAGTTTATCATCGTGACGCACAGAAAGGGCACCATGGAGCGCTGTGATGCGCTCTACGGCGTGACGATGGAGGAAAAGGGCGTTTCGCGCGTGATGAGCGTAAAATTGCAGGATGCGAAGGCCATCGGCGGGGCATAACACGGCAAAGGAGGGGCTTTTGTGGGGCTTTTTGACAGAATCAAGCAAACACTGACCAAGACCCGTCAGAACGTGACGGGGCGCATGGACGAACTCGTAGCACAGTACACGGAGCTGGACGACGATTTTTACGAGGATTTGACAGACATCCTCATCATGGCGGATGTCGGCGTGAAGACATCGGAGGCGGCGGTATCGCGCCTTCGCGAAAAGTGCCGCACGGAGAAGATCGGAAATCCCAATGCAGCGCGGCAGGAGCTACAAAAGATTCTGATCGACATCATGGGGAACGAGCCGATGCACCTGGCTTCCCCGATGGTGCTCATCGTGATCGGCGTGAACGGCGTCGGAAAGACGACGTCCATCGGCAAGCTCGCGACGCGGTTTAAGACGGTGGGCAGGCGCGTCATCATCTGCGCGGCGGACACGTTCCGCGCGGCGGCGGCGGATCAGCTCGCGGTGTGGGCAGAGCGCGCGGACGTCCCGCTCGTCCGAAAGGCGGAGGGCTCGGACCCCGCTTCGGTGGTATACGAGGGCATTCAGGCTGCGAAGCAAAAACACGCGGACATCCTGGTCGTCGACACGGCGGGCAGGCTCCACAACAAGAAAAACCTGATGGACGAATTGAAAAAAATCTCCCGCGTGGTGTCCAAAGAATACCCCGAGGCGACGCTCAAGGCGCTGCTCGTGATCGACGCGACGACGGGCCAAAACGGGCTCGCGCAGGCGGACGTGTTCAAGGACGTAGCGGATCTGGACGGCATCATCCTGACGAAGATGGACGGCACGGCGAAGGGCGGCATCGCGATCGCCATCCGCAGCGAACTGGGGCTGCCCGTGCGCTATATCGGCATCGGCGAACAGTTGGACGACCTCGAGCCGTTTGAAGCGAAGGACTTTATTGAAGCGATCTTCTGATATCGAGAACATCCGAAAGGGACAGTGAATATACTATGATTACGACGCTGAGCCTAAACCCGAGCATCGACAGGACGATGACTGTCGAACAGTTTACCTATGGCGGTACCAACCGCGTCACGCACACGCGAAACGACCCGAGCGGCAAGGCGGTGAACGTGGCGATCACGGCATCCGAACTGGGTGTCGAGACGGAGTGCATCGGCTTCCTCTACGAGGAAAACGGGCGCATGGTGGAAAACAGGCTGCTTCTCCACGGCGTAAAGACGGATTTTCTCCGGCAGGAGGGGCGCGTCCGCACGAACATCAAGCTGCTGGACGCTTCGCGCTCCATCGTTACGGAGATTAACGAGGCAGGCGTCCCCGTCACACAGGATGCGTTCCAAAAAATGCTCGAACTTGTGGCAAATCACGCGCAGGACAGCGATTTTCTGGTGCTCACGGGTTCGCTGCCGCCGGGATGCCCCAAGGACTTCTACAAGACCGTCATCGAAACGGTGGACGGGCTCAACTGCAGGTGCGTACTCGATGCGGAGGGAGAGGCGCTTTTGAAGGGCCTCGAGGCAAAGCCCTTCCTCATCAAGCCGAACCTGCGCGAGGCGGAGACGGCGGCGGGGCATCCGCTTCAGAGCCTTTCGGACGTGCGCGAAGCCGCTGCGCGCTTCTTGACCATGGGCACGGAAAACGTCGTGGTCTCCATGGGCAGCAAGGGCGCGATGCTCGTAAATGCGCGCGGCGCGTATTTTGCGGAACAAATTCCCGTACCCGTAAAATCGACCGTGGGCGCTGGCGACGCGATGGTCGCGGGACTCGTCGCAGGGTTCATGGGGGATCTCCCTGATGAGGACGTGCTGCGCATGGGTGTCGCGTGCGCCACCGCGAGCGTGATACAGGAAGGAACCCAGCTCATGGAGCGGGAGACATACAAGAAATTCTATCAGCAGATACAGGTACAGGAGTTGTAAAGGAGAGATACCCAAATGATTGGCGTTGCGGTTTGCGGTCTCGGCGTCGTCGGTTCCGGCGTCGTCAAAATGCTGACGGAGAGTCAAAAGCGGCTTTCTCTCGCGACGGGAGAACAGATCGAGCTCCTCTACGGCGTGGACATTCGGGAGGTTCCGCTGCCGATCGGGGTGTGCCTCGTACACGATCTCGATGCGTCGCTCAAAGACGATCGCGTGAAGATCGTCGTGGAGGCGATCGGCGGCGTTCGCATCGCGTACGAATATACGAAGCGCGCGCTCACGGCGGGGCGCTGGGTCGTGACGAGCAACAAGGAACTCGTTGCGACGCACGGGGATGAACTGTGCATGATCGCAAAGGAACACGGCGCGGAATATCTCTTTGAGGCGAGTGTGGGCGGCGGCGTGCCGATCCTGCGCCCGTTAAATGCCTGCCTTGCGGGCGACCGCATCACGGAGATCAACGGTATCGTAAACGGCAGCACGAATTATCTTTTGACGCGCATGAAAAACGAGGGGCTCGGCTACGAAGAGGCGCTCGCGGATGCGAAAAAGTTCGGCTATGTCGAGGCGGACCCTGCGGCAGACGTCGAGGGCTGGGACGCACGGCGCAAGCTCGCGATTCTGGCAAACGCGGCGTTCGGCTCGCGCTTTTCCGACGAAAAGGATATCCCGACGACGGGGATTTCCGCCGTCGCGAAGGAGGATTTTTCCGCCTGCGTCGCCTTCGGCGGAACGCTGAAATTGATCGCGCACGCGAAAAAGACGGAGGAAGGCTGGCAGGGCTGGGTACATCCCGCATTTGTCGCACATGGCAGTTCCTTTGCCGCCGTGAACGACGTGTTTAACGGCATTATGGTGCATGGTGAAGCCGTCGGCGACGTGTTCTTTGCCGGGCGCGGCGCGGGGAGCATGCCCACGGCGAACGCGGTCATCGGCGACATCATCGACGCGGCGCGGCACATGCAATCAGGCCTAAAGCGAAACGCCTTTTCGGATACGCCGCCGTTTTGCGGCGCGGATATTCCGGAAAAGGCGATCGTCCGCATAACGGGCGCGACGAGGGAGGAAATCCGCGCGATCCTTCCGGAGTGCGAAATCCACATGCAGGATGGCGTGCTTGCGGTTCTCTGCGCCGGAAAAGATGCCGAAAAACTCTCCACGTTTTCGGGCAGCGGCATCCCGCTGTACGTGATCTAAAAAACCCTCGCATCCAAAAAACAGGAACGCCCGCCCACCCACCCTATATTGGTTATGTGCTTTTGTGGGGAAAGGCGGGTTTTCGTTCCTTGCGAAGCCTATTCATTTGCATAGTTTTGGCAGTAAAGGTACGGTTTGTGGGGATGCGTGGCTTTGTATTCCTTGCGGCGATGTATTCGTTTCTCGCGCCACCGCAAAGACCGTAAATCTATAGCACTAAGCGGTACAGTAATAGCGGCAGCCGTGCGCAGCGGCTGCAAAATACCTATGTTTTTCGTTTGATAACTTGGAAAATACCGCACAATAGGGCTTGCCAACAGGATACCGGATATAGTATAATGCCCTAAATGGATGCACGGATGTGTCTCTTACGGAAACCGGAATACGTATTTTGGCTATCTATGGGGGTGTTGCCATTTTCTACTCGATGCCTTTTTTCAACTTCCTTCGTACAATCGTACCGCAATGCAGCAGACCTTTTTGGAAAAAGGTTGTCCGCCAAACCCGAAGAGGTTTCACCATCCGAAGAGTCAAGCTTTTCGATGAAAAAATGAATCAAGGAGGAGAATGGAATATGTTCAAGAAATGTTTTTCAGTGCTCGCTTTGTTGATTGCAACAGGTCTGTTGCTGCTCGTTTTCGGAGCAGCCCCGGCATATGCCGAAGACGATATCGAATCCGTAGATTATCTGGCTTTTTCAGCGCTGGCCTATAAAGACTGGAAGATCGACGAAACGGTATCCCGAAAACTGAAAGGTAAGCTCAACAAGAGCTTTGAATCCGGTACAAAGATCACATGGGGGCAATTATGCGCAAATATTCTCGATTGGCGAGTTGTCTATACCTCAGATAAATGGAAAGGCGGAAGCAAAGGCTTTTACGCGGTTACATTTTACAGCGATCGGCTGCAAAAGGCGGTCGTGGCATACCGCGGCTCCATATCGTTAAATAAGATAATTGAGGAGGCAACGGAATTTCACGCGGATTGGTTAAAAAACGACCTCCCTTTCCAAGTTGCACACGAATATACGGATCAACTCAATGACGCGACAGGGTATTTCGATAGCAGTTTTAACGACAGCAGATGCCCGGTGTACGGCGATGAAGACGCATGGTCGTGTACAGGACACTCACTGGGTGGTGCACTGGCAACGACAGTTTCGATGTCCACAGGTGTTTACGCCGAAGTCTTCAATGCTGCTTCGGTGTTTGAGGCATTGTATGTTAATAAGCCGGAAAAAATGGCTAAGTCTTTTCACGGTGTAGACCGATGGAATATGGTTGCACATGTACATGGCGAGGATTGGTATGTAGGTACATGGGAAGACGAATATCGATACCTTCCGTTTAAGTATTATGGTTCTAAAGGCACGCCTCTCTCATTCAGCGCTCATTCGCTTCGCCATTTTTTGGATATATCCGGGGAATCCGCCGTCATGAAGAAAGTCAATAACGACAACGCCGCTTCCCCTCGCGATTATTTTTTTAGGCCCCTTTATACTTATAGTAGTCTTACTGATTCTGCTTTTGATTGTGCACGTGAACTGGTTCTGGGTTCCTCCCGTAACGACACAAATTTGACGAAAGCAACGAATAACTCCACGAGAATGATTGTATACGGAGGAGATGGCAATGATGAGATCAGTACAGACACGAAAATAAGCATCTTCTCATGGAGAGGGACAGGAAACGATATAATTGTTGGCGGCAATGGAAATGATGTTTTGGACGGCGGCAGCGGCAATGATACTTATATTTACAATAAAGGCGATGGATTTGACACTATACTAGACGTTGGCGGCAATGACACGCTCGTTCTGGATAATTTCGACGAATACGATGAGATTCAATTCGTAGAAGAAGGTACATCCATCGTTGGGTATCTGAATGGAGAAAAGATTCTGTGCATAAATAGCAAACATAAAAATGGCGGACTTTCATGCATGATCGGTGACACCTCATACATCACGCTAATTGACAAAAAGGGAGTTATCCAGAGGAAACCATCCTCACCCATAGTCTACGAAACTATAATTGGCACGACGGCTGGCAAGAAGGGTGTTGAGCCGTCTACATCCAAAACATACAGCGAGAAAGCTCCTACACCGTCGGGCAAGAAGAGCGTTAAGCGCGTGGAGTCGTCTACACCCAAACCAAGCAGCACAAAAATACCGAAACCATCCGGTAAGAAGAGCGTTAAGCGCGTAGAACCGGAATCTCGTAGGAAAAGCTCTGATGATTATTATGAATATGATGATTACGATGAATACGACGATTACCAAGATTACGATGAGGAAGAACTGGATACGGAAACACGCATAAGAGGATTCTCCGGGAAATGGTATGAGGGAACAGACTATGGCGGAGTGCATGAATATGAGATGGAAGTGACTTACGTCGGAAACTATACCTTCTCCGTATCCTTCTCAGCAGATCGTATCGCAGATTTGAACTTCAAAGCGTATATGGATAACTACAGCAACTACTGCGAC
>CAYFRC010000012.1:0-6325 GCA_964345325.1 uncultured Oscillospiraceae bacterium | reverse complement strand
AGAGCGCTTACCGAATTCAACGACCATTTCGACTACGATTATGATGAGTATGACAATTATTATGATTATGAGGACGAAGATGATCTATTCTACGATGAGCCGGACTATAACCGCTATATCGGCAACTGGACAGAAAACGGCGGGGTACTCGGTGAAAATTCAGAGTATTTATTGTCTGTTGAGGACTGCAGTAAAAACGGTATGTCGCTGTGGTTTATAGCGTACCGCTCCACGTATTGTCTGGATTCGGATGTAGGCGCATTCGATTCAGATGGCTGCGCCTTCTTCCAATGGTTCGAAGAATCGGGAGATGGATATATCTCAGGCGAGGTGGTTCTTAGAGAAAATTTAATCGGAGTATTGGTATATGAATGTACGATTGATGCTATGGAGGAACTTGTCGGCGAGGTGCTGTATTTCTACCGAGAGGGGACCGGCGATGGTTCATTTTGATAAACCATCGAGCAGCATATATATCGTTGATGGCTTCACATTCCAACAACCTGCCAGCTACCGGACCTGGGCAATCTCCGGTTGAACCGCTCTAACGATAGAATGCGAGGAGAATGGTATGCGCCGTTTCGGTTTTGAGGATATGTTTCTGGCAGTGGACTTCGTATTGCCGGGCATGGTGGCGGTCTGTCTCGTCGCCAAGTACGGCTTGCTTTGGGTCGGCGCCGTCGCGGTCTTAGAATGGCTGCTACTGACGATCTCGAATCGCGCCGGATACAAGGCGCGCAGCGGGATGTATGATGTTTGGAAAGCCGTGTTGACTTCTGTCGGGATCGCATCAGGAGCAAAGCTATACCCCGTGCAATCTTCCCCCATAGCGCTTGGCGTTGCAGCGGTTATTCTTGCCATCGTCATACATGCGGGAGTGTATCGTGCCATGTCAAGCCTCATACGAAAGTAATGATTGCAGAAATCCTCTCGCCTCAGTTCCCGTCGACAAAACGCAAAACGTCCTCCATGACGGTCTGTTTGGCGGGCGAAAGGAGGATTTCGTGCCGCTGCCCTTCATAGATCTTGAGCAAAACATTTTCATAGCCGCGCCGCCGAATGCTTTCGACGGCATCGTCCAGCCCCTTGCGGCTGACCATACACGGATCGTCCTCGCCCGAGATGAAGAGGATCGGAAGGCGGGGATTTTTGCATTTGTCCTTTGCGGGGCGGTATGTATCGCGCAGCAGGGTGAACAGCCCTTTGTAGCCATTCAGCGTGAACGGAAAGCCGCACAGAGGGTCTTTGATGTACAAATTGACCTCTGCCGCGTCGATATTCAGCCAGTCGTACTCCGTTCTGCGCGGTTTGATCGCCTTGCCATATGCACCGAGCGTCATCGCGTCCAAAAGCTTGCTGTGTCCCCTGCCGCCGCGAAGCAAGGTCAGAATACCGGCGAGCGCGATGCCCGCGCCGAGCATCGGGTTCGCGGAGGGGCTGCCCGAGAGGATCAGAAAGTCGATCTGCGTGTCGTGCGCGCGGGCGTATTCTCTGGCGACCAAGGTGCCCATGCTGTGTCCGAGCAGCGCGCGCTTTTTGCCGGAAAACCTTGTGCGCACGGCATCCCACACGCGCTGCAAGTCCTCGACCAGCGCCGCGCCTCCACCGTTTCCGAAATAGCCGAGGTCCGCTTGTGTCCGTATGCTTGCGCCGTGACCCCTGTGGTCGTGGATCAGGCAAGCATAGCCGCTGTGCGATAAAAACTCCGCAAAGCCTTCGTACCGCTCCTTGTGCTCCGCCATGCCGTGCGCGATCTGCACGATGCCCCGTATTTCCTTTTCCTGCGGCAGAAACAACAGCGCGTCGAGCGGCACCGCATCGAGCGCGGAAATGCCTTGAAAACTCTCCCGAAGCATTACACAAAATCCCCCTTTTCCGTGGTATACTCATATAGATACACAATAGCTTATCGATCGGAGGAAGCGCAATATGATCTTTGACGCGCACGCGCACATTTTCCCCGATGCCATCGCGAAAAAAGCCGCAGACGCCATCGGGAAATTCTACGGCTATCCCATGGCATGCGACGGAAAGACATCCTCACTCCTGCGCGAAATGCAGGAGGCAGGCATCGACCGCGCACTCGTGCATTCCGTCGCGACGACGCCGCGACAGACGGGCAGCATCAATAACTTCATCGCCGCCGCCTGCAAAGCATACCCAGAAACCTTTATCGGCTTTATGGCGATGCACCAAAACACGGAACACATGGTGCGGGAAGCCGAACGCGCCATGTCCATGGGACTTCGAGGTGTAAAAATCCACCCCGATATCCAGCGCTGCGCGCTCGACGACGAAAAGTTTTTCCCGCTGTATGAATGTATCGAGGGGCGTGTGCCGCTGCTCACGCACACGGGCGATACGCGATATGATTTTTCCAATCCAGACCGCGTACTGCGCCTGCTGAAGCGCTATCCGCGCCTGACGATGATCTGCGCGCACCTTGCGGGGTACTCCATATGGGATACAGCGCACGAAAAGCTTTCGGGCGCAGGCGTATATGTCGATACGTGCAGCTCCCTGTTTTTCATGACGCCCGAAAAGGCCGCAGAGCACATCCGTGCATTTGGCACAGATAAAGTCCTGTTCGGAACGGATTTCCCCATGTGGAAGGCGACGGAGGAACTCGAACGCTTCCACGCCCTGCCGCTCACGGAAGATGAAAAGGCGCGCATCCTGTGGACAAACGCCACAACGCTGTTTGGATAAGAGCCGGAGACTGTGCGCGAAACGGAATCTGTCGTCCGCGCCTGACGTACACCTACGAAATAGATGCAATCGGCTTTTTAAACTTTTTCCCCGCGCAGCATCGCCAGCGCCGCCTGCGCCGCGCCGTAGGCGGGGTCTTTATCGAGTGCGCGCATCGCAAAGCGGGGTCCGATTTCCTCCCGAACGAGTTCGCGAATCAGCCCGCCGCCTGCATCCCAAAGGCTGCCGGAAAGGACGAGGGGCACCTGTTCGCCCTCGATGTGCGCGGCGCACGCCAAGATGCTCTCCGCCATGGAATGTGCCGCGTTTTCGAGGATGCGGCGCGCCGCGTTGTCGCCCATCGCATATGCCTGAAAGCAAATCGGCGAAAACGAGGCAATCAGCGTCTTTCCGCCCTCGTGCAGTTCCCGAAGCTTTTCCCGCACGGGGCTGCCGAGCCTTTCGGCGCATAGGTCGTAAATCGCGCCCTTTTCGAGCCGCCCGTCCTGTATGCGCAGCGCCGCATTGAGCGTGTTGCGCCCGATGGCGTAGCCGCCGCCTTCGTCGCCCAACAGGTAGCCGTCCCCGTCCGCGCGAAACAGCACCCCGTCCGCCTGAGCGAACGCCACGGAACCCGTGCCGCACATGGCGACGATGCCGTCGCCATGCCCGATCGAGGCGTATATGGGGTTATACACGTCGCTGTCCACGCGGATTTTTTCGATGTTTGGATACGCTTTTTCGAGGTATTCCGTATAGTTTTTTGAATTTTCCGGCACGCCGCAGCCGCTGATACCCGCGAAAAGGCATTTCGCGCTGCGCCCGCAAAGCACCGCATCGATCGCGCCTTTGAGGTTTTCCATCGCGAGATCAAACGGTGTTCCCGTCGCGCTCGCAGCGCCTGTCTGCGCCTGCGCAAGCACGTTTCCCTTTTCGTCGCACAAAACGGCGTTCGTATGCGTGCCGCCGCTGTCGATCCCGATTACAAGATTTTCCATATCAGTACCGCGCCTCTATGTATTCTACGATGGGCTTTGGCTTGGACAGCGAATGCGGGTGATGGTCCACGCCGGGCTTTAGGATTACGCGGATTTCGCCGCCCGCCTGCTCCATTTTCGACAGGAACGGCAGCGTATTTTCCTCGATCGGCACCCCGCGATCCGCATCCCCCGCGACGATGAGCACGGGAATGCCCGCCTTGGCGAGGTCTTCCGCATGCTCCATGGGGTTGCCGCGAAACTCCGCGACCGTCTCCTCCGTAAGACGATACCAGGCGAGGCATTCCCGCCAGCATTCCTCGCGACGCTCTGCCTTCCCCATGCCGCCTGGCCAGCTTTTGATATCGAGCACGGGCGCATCGAGATACAGGCACGCGACATCCTCGGGGTATGCCGCCGCATAGTTGACGCTGTACAGCGCGCCGCGCGAAAAGCCGAACAGCACCGTCTTTTCGCAAAGCCCCATCTCCCGAACAAGAAAGTCGTGAAACCCCTTCATGAGCCGCACCGCCTCGGGGCAGCCGTACATGTCGCTCACCTGATAATATGCGAGCGCATAGCCGTCCTTCAGCAGCGCGCGGTCGACATAGTCGAACGCGCCGAAAAACTCCGCGCGCCAAATCCACTTTTTGCCGTCGCGCCACGCCTTGGGCAAAACGACGAACCCCGTATGCCCGTTCAGCTCGATCAGGACTTTTTCATAGCTTTCCCATATATCCCTGCCCGCTATCATGTCTGCGCCTCCCTCCTACGGCAGTACGCCGCGCAGCTTGCCCTGCTTTGTGCCCTCTACGACGCACAGATACGTCGCCGCGGTGTCATACCGCGCATCGTGCGCCTGTCCCCCGCCGCCGAACCATTCGGCAGCTTTTTCGGAAATGATTTCCTCCGTCAACGCGAAATATTCCGCGAGCTCGGAGAGTTTGGGCGGCTTCGGGCGCCCCGTATTGACCTTGCGCTTGAGGTTTGCGTCGCTCGTGAAGAAATTCATGGTGCAAAAGGTCGATATGCGCTTGAGCTTCATGCCCAGCCTGTCGAATTCGACGCGAATGTAGCGGTCGTCCGCCGCGACATTGTGCCCGATCAGCATATCCGCGTCGGAGAAATCCCGAAAGAGTTCCTCCGCGCGGTCTTCGAAGCGCTCTCCGCCCGAAAGCGCCTCGACCTGCTCCCTGCTCATGCCGTGCACTTCCTGCGCGGCTTCGCTCATATCGTCCACCGCGAAAAAGAAGTTTTTTCCGACGACGGAATCCTTTTCCACGATCAAATAGGAAATTTGGCAGATCTGCCCCGGCGTAAGGTCCGTCGCCTCCGTGTCGAACACGATCACGCGCTTCATCCGCGCACCGCTTTCACGAGCCTGTCGAGCGCTTCTTCGATGTTTGCGCGCGGCGTGGCGATGTTCATGCGCATAAAGCCGCGCCCCTCCTCGCCGAAGCCGAGCCCGTTGCCGAGGGCGATGCAGGCTTTTTGAGTGAGGAAGCGCACCAGTTCCGCGTGCTCCATGCCAAGCCCTCGCATATCGAGGAATTTCAGGTACGTGCCCTCAAGGTGCGTCGTATGAATCTCAGGGAGCGTTGTCCTCAGGAAATCGTCGATATAGTTGCTGCTCTCGTCCAGATATAGGATGAGGTTATCCAGCCACTCGCCGCCATAGGTATATGCCGCCGTCTGCGCGATATAGCCGAACAGGTTTGGAGATGCCGCCATGCAGTCGTTCATCACGGAAGTGATTTTGCAGCGAACGTCCTTGTTCGGTGCGACGATCGAGGAATGGCGCAGCGCCGCGAGGTTGAACGTCTTCGTCGCCGAGGTCATCATCACGCTGTCCTCCGCGCCCTTGACGGTCAGCATCGGCACCTGCTTATAGCCGGGCATCTCAAAGTCCATATGGATTTCGTCCGAGAGAATCTGTACGCCGTAGCGATTGCAAAGCGCCGTAAACTGTTCCAATTCCTCCCGCGTCCACACGCGTCCGAGGGGGTTATGCGGGTTGCACAGCATGAACACGGAGATGTCGCCCTGTTTGAAGCCGTCCTCCAGATTGTCCAAATCCATCTTCCAGCCGTCAGGCGTCTCAAGCAGGGGGCTGATGTACAAATCGTACCCGGCAAGTTTCGGCATCGAGAAGAAGGGCCCGTAGCAGGGCGAAAAGATCGCGACGCGGGTGCCCTTTTTCGCCATTCCGCGCAGGCAGAACACCATGGAGTCGACCACGCCTTCGCTCGTCAAAATCCAGTCGCTTTCGACCGAAAGCCCGTGTCGGTTCTGCATCCAGTCGCGAAGCGCGACGAAATGCTTTTCGCCGAATTCCGTATATCCGAACGCGCCGTGTTTTGCGCACTCGACCATCGCGTCGATCACCTGCGGCGGCGTGGAAAAGTCCATATCCGCAACCCAGAGGGCAATCGCGTCTTTGTTGCCGCAAAAACCCTCCAAGCCGTCCCACTTGAGGGAGTCCGTCCCGCGGCGATTTACGCCCGTATCGAAAAACTTGCGCCATTTGTCGTTCATGCAGTTCATCCTCCAACATCTATATTTTCGCGAAAAAAGAGCCTGCGCTGAAACAGGCTCTTGCGAAGCGCCCTTACCCGAGATACTCCAGTCGCACGGTGAAGTTGTCGCCGCTTTGGAAGTAG
>CAYFRC010000011.1:1017-19593 GCA_964345325.1 uncultured Oscillospiraceae bacterium | reverse complement strand
CGCGGAACAAGGTCAGCTTTTCCGGGTCTTTGACCAGTAGCGGTATTTCCTCTAAAACTGCCATCACCTTTTCTAGATAGCCAAAGGCAATCTGCGGAAGACCGCGAAAGCTGTTGACCACCGCCTGATACAGCCCATTGCTAACCTTCTCTACGTCGGCATATTGATCGGGAAATTCGCGTAGAATATCCTTCTTGTATTTCTTCAACAAAAAATATACGGTTTGGCAAAAATCATTCCCGTCCCAGCGAATCGGGAGTTGATATTCGGGCTGTTCCATGATTTTCATGAATGCCTCATTAGAATCCGCATTCTCCATGGCGGTGCTCTCCTCTCCGTTATCTCAAGAATATACGTTAGCCTTTTTTCTATATAGCAGAAAAGACATCTTTTGATGAAAATACTATACAACAATACAACCGAACGGTCAAGTGAAAAGATATGCTACAAACATGGTACTGTCAAGCAGAACGGAGAATGTATTCGGCAAAAGGGCTTCGCGCGATTGCGTCAAAGCCCCTCTATATGTTTCCGTTTTTGCGGTTCTTCAGATCTCGAAATCGCACGCGACGGAGCCGCTGCGCACCTCGTGCATCCGCTTTTTCACGGGTATGTGCGCGGGGTGGGTTTGGTAGGCGTCAAACGCCGCCCTGTCGCGGAAGGTGCACACGAGCGCGAGGTCGTAACTGCGCTCGCTGTGCAGGATATCGCCGCCCGCTTCGAGCGACAAAAGTCCGTCGATTTGCCCGCGCATCCCGTGGAAATTGCGGACCAGCTGCGGGATTTCCTCCATATATTCGGGCTTGATTTTGAAAAGAACGATGTGCTTTATCATAATTGCTCCCCCTTTTCTATTTCAGCAGCGCGCTCACGCCGTCCGCCGTGCGGCAGACGTGCGCCGAATACGCGCCCAGCAGGTTCGGGTATTTGTCCAGATAGCGCTTCGTGACGAACTCGATGCAGTCCTCCGTCTTCGTCGGATCGACGATCGCGCCCGCGCAGCCCTTGAAGCCCGCGCCGCAGAAGCGACCGCCGTATACGCCCGGCGCCTCTAAGAGCGCCTCGTGCAGCGCGATGAGGTGGGGCGAGCCGGTCTCGTAATTGTTGATGGAGCTTTCGCCGGACAGGAACACCTGCTTTCCGAATTCCACGAGGTCGCCCTTGCGCCACGCCTGCGCGCCCCTGTGTACGCGCGCGCACTCCTCGTAGAAGTGCCGCGCGCGGCGGCGGAACGGCTCGGGCAGCGAATGCTCGTGCTTGTGGTACACTTCCTCGGGCACGTCGCGCAGCCGCGTCTCGGAAAACGGGTTGAGCGGCAGATTTTCGAGCGATTTCAGGTACCACGAGGCGGCGCGGAGCTCGTCCACGCGGTTGTTGAAGCCCGATCCGAGTCGCCGCGAAAGCCCCGAATAGAAGATCACGATGTCAAAATCGGGCATATCGGGGTTCGCGGGGATGAGTTCGGAATTCCGCTCCTTCGTATCCAAATAGAGAAGGTGGTTTTTGCGGCAGTACATCTCGCAGCTCTGATCCAACAGCCCCACGCTCACGCCCACAAAGTTGTGCTCGGCGATATACGCCGTGTCGATGGTTTCGCGCGGGTTTAAGATGTGGTCGTTCGCCTGCATGAGCGCCTGCAGATAGCACAGGATGACCGCAGCAGAGGAGGAAAGCCCGCCGATGGGCATGGAGCCTTTGATGACCCCGCGAATGCCGCGCAGCAGGCGGTGTTTTTTGCCGAGCGCATACACCGCGCCCCGCAGGTAGTCGCCCCAGTCGCCCTGTTTTCTGATCTGATCGTCGTGGAGGGAGAAGGCGACCTCCGTCGGGAAATCTTCGCTGAAGAGACGAACGCTGGCATCGTCCGTCCGCTGGTACAAGAGCGTCACGCCCTTGTCGATGGCAAAGCCGGTGACAAAGCCGTACTGATGGTCCACGTGCGCGCCGATCGGACAGAAGCGGTACGGCGTGAACGCGTGGTAGACCGCGCCGCGCGCGTCGGGAAAGTGGGAGAAAAACAATCTCGAATCATCATTCATAGTTTGGAGCACCCCATAGTTTTCATTTTCTCGCCTATTGTACCACCTGCGCGCGCCCCTGTCAATCGTCTTGACAGAGACGCGCGCAGGGTGTATAGTATCTTTAATCCAAAATGAGGAGGATGCTCTGTAATGAGGCGTTTTATGGACGATAACTTCATGCTGCATACGGAGGCGGCGCAGAAGCTCTATTTCGAGGCGGCGCAGGACATGCCGATTTACGACTATCACTGCCACCTGCCCGTAAAGGACATCGCGCAGGACGTGCGGTTCGACAACATCGGGCAGATGATGCTGGGCGGCGACCACTACAAGTGGCGCGCGATGGACGCATTCGGCATCGACGACCGATGTGTGCGCGGCGACGCGACGGACTACGAGAAATTTGTGGCATATGCGAAGATGCTGCCCCGCGCGATCGGCAATCCGCTGTACCACTGGACGCATATGGAGCTCGCGCGCGCATTCGACATCCATGAGCCGCTGAACGAAAAGAGCGCGCCTTCGATTTGGGAGCGCGCGAATGCGCGCCTGAAGGAGGACGGCTTTTCTGCGCGCGGGCTCATAAACAAGTTTCGGGTGAAGCTCATCTGCACGACGGACGACCCGGCGGACAACATCCCATGGCACAGGCAGATTGCGGAGGACGCGAACTTTCCCGTGAAAGTACTGCCCTCGTTCCGCCCGGACAACGCGACCGGCCCCGAAAGGGCGGGCTTTGCCGCGTATATCGAAAAACTGTCGCACGCATCGGGCGTTTCGATCCGCAGCGCGGACGACGTGCTCGCTGCGCTCGAGAAGCGGCTCGACTTTTTCCACGAAAACGGCGCGCGCATATCGGACCACGGGCTGAACACCGTCACCTACGCGCCGTACGACAAGGCGGCGGTCGAAAGGGCGTTTACGAAGGGGCTGCGGGGCGAAGCGATAGATTCACAGGCCCTTGCGAGCTATAAGACGCACATGCTTACGAACCTCGGCGCCATGTACGCCGAAAGGGACTGGACGCAGCAATACCACATGAACGCGCTGCGCAGCAACAATTCGCGGATGTTCGCAAAGCACGGCCCCGATACGGGCTACGATTCCATCGCGGACGCGCCGCTCGCGGAGGCGCTTTCGCGCCTTTTGGACGAACAGGACGTGCGCGGCGCACTCCCGCGCACCATCTTATACACGCTCAACCCCTCCGACAACTACGTGCTCGCCTCCATGGCGGGAAATTTCCAAGGCGGAACGCCCGGAAAGATGCAGTTCGGCAGCGGCTGGTGGTTCTGCGACCAGCAGTACGGCATGAAGGACCAGATGCAAACGCTCGCATCCATCGGGCTTCTCGGTACGTTTGTCGGAATGCTCACGGATTCGAGGTCGTTCTTGAGCTATCCCCGGCACGAATACTTCCGGCGGATTTTGTGCGACATCATCGGCGGATGGGTCGAAAACGGCGAATACCCGGCGGATTGGGATACGCTGTACGCACTCGTGCGCGGGATATGCTACGACAACGCGGTAGAATATTTCCGCATCCCCCTATAAAGCGCAAAAAATACAGGGGCTTCGGCAGAAAACAAACTGCCGAAGCCCCTTGCGTCTCTACTTTTCTTCGAGTAGTGCCAACCGCAGCATATTGAGCGCGTTTTGGCAGGAGATTTCCCGAATCCAACTGCGGTCGCCCAAGATGTGAAAGCGCTGCGCGGTCGTGCCTTTTTTGGTGTACAGCCCGACATATACCGTGCCGACGGGCTTTTCCTCCGTGCCGCCTCCGGGGCCCGCGATGCCCGTGATCGAAAGCGCGTAGTCCGCGCCGCAGGAGCGCGCCGCGCCTTCCGCCATCGCGATCGCGCAGGGCTCGGAGACCGCGCCGAAGGAGCTCAGGATTTCCTCCGATACGCCCAAGAGGCGCTTTTTTGCCTCGTTTGCGTAGGTGATGAAGCCCTGCTGAAACGATTGCGACGCGCCGGGCATGTCCACCAGCCGCGACGCGAGCATCCCCGCCGTGCAGCTTTCCGCCGTAGCGACGGTCTTTTTCGCGCGGATCAGGTCGCGCATGACGGCTTTGGCGAGCGTGTCATCCTCGTCCTCGCCGTACACCGCGCTGCCCAGCCGCGCGCGAATCTCTTTTTCGAGGGGGTCCAACAGGCGCTTCGCGTCTTCCTTCCGCTCGACCCTCGCGCTGAGCCGCGCCTGCACCTCGCCCGCGCCGCAGTAGAGCGCGAGCGTCGGGTTGTCGGAATGGAACAGGTCCAAGAGGATCGTCTCCGCCTTCGATTCGCCCACGCCGAACACGCGCAGGTACCGCGAGACGATTTCGATGCCCGTTTTGCCCGAAAGATACGGCGCGAGCTGCCGCATGAACATGTCCTGCATTTCGCGCGGCGGCCCCGGGAGCACCGCGACCGCCTTGCCGCCCTGCTCCACGATGCAGCCGGGCGCAGTGCCGCGCAGGTTCTCCATGATGATGGCGCCCTTCGGGAAGTACGCCTGCTTCAGGTTGTTGGATGTCATGTTCGGCTGGCCGTATGCCGCCATGCGCGCCTGAAGCGCGTCGAGGCTTTTTTGATCCAACTCCATGGGGAGCCCGAAGTGCTCCGCGACGACTTCCTTGGTCAGGTCGTCCTCGGTGGGACCGAGCCCGCCCGTCGTGATGACGAGGTCGCTTCGGGAAACGGCGGTCGAGAGCGCCTCTTTGACGCGCGCGGGGTTGTCGCCGACCGTCGTTTGGCGGTAGACCATGATGCCCAGTTCTGCCAGGTGCCTGGAGATGTACTGCGCATCGGTATTGGCGATCTGCCCCATCAAGAGCTCCGTGCCTATGGACAGGATTTCACATACCATCGGAAAAAACCTCCCGCGCGCCCCGGATATAGTCCACGCACGACCACACGGACAATGCGACCGATATCCAGAGCAGGATTTCGGACGGAATCCAGAGGAAGGACAGCGCGTCCGCACACGCGAAGATGCGCATGGCGGTTCCGACCATCTGCGTCTGCGTCTTGGTCTTTCCGATCGCGCCCGCCGCGATGACGATGCCCTTGTCCGCCGCGACCATGCGCACGCCGCCGATCACGAATTCGCGCGCGACGGAGAGCATCACGATGAGATAATGCACCTTGCCGAGCGCACAAAGCCCGATCAGCGCGCTCATCACGAGCAATTTGTCCGCGATGGGGTCCATGAATTTGCCGAAATTGGTGATGAGGTTGTTTTTTCGCGCGATCATGCCGTCCAACAGATCCGTGAGCGATGCGGCGATGAAGATCGCCGCGCTTACATAGTAGCTCCATGCCGCGCCCTGCATCAGAAAGGCGACAAACGCCGGCACCATGGCCACGCGCAACACGGTCAAACGATTTGGCAGGTTCATAGTATTGCCTCCCCGTACAGGTCGTAGGCATCGCAGCCCGTGATTTTTACGCGGACGAATTCGCCGGCTTTGACGGGTGCATTCGACGTGAACAGGATATTGCCGTCCACTTCCGGTGCTTCCAAGTCGCTCCGCCCGACGTAGCGCCCGTTTTCAAAACCTTCCGTCAGCACGGCATAGATTTTTCCTATGCGCTGCTCGTTTTTTTCGAGCGAGATGCCCTGCTGCAGCGTCATGAGGAGATCCAGCCGCCGCTGCTTTTCCTCCTCGCCGATTTGGTTGGGCATGTCGCATGCGGGCGTTCCCTCCTCGGGCGAATAGGCGAACGCACCCATGCGGTCAAACCGCGCTTCCTTTACGAAATCGCACAGTTCGGAGAACATGACCTCCGTTTCGCCGGGGAAGCCGACGATAAACGTCGTGCGCACGAGGATGCCCCTGTCGCGGCACTTTTGCAGCAGCGAGCGAATGAGTTCGGGCGAGCCGCGCCGGTGCATTTTCCGAAGCAGTTCGGCGTTTATGTGCTGCAAGGGCAAGTCCATGTATTTGCAAACGCCCTTTGTATTTGCGATCGCATCGAGCAATTCGTCCGTCACGGTATCGGGATAGCAGTACAGGACGCGCGTCCACGTAACGCCCTCGATCTGCGAAACTTCTTTCAGCATTTTCGGAAGCAGCAGCGTCCGCTCGGGAAAATCGTTGCCGTAGCGGGAGGTGTCCTGCGCGATGAGCGTAAGCTCCCGAACGCCCGCTTTCGCGAGCCGCCTGCATTCGGCGAGGATGTCTTCATAGTCCCGCGAAACGTACTTTCCACGGATCAGGGGGATCGCGCAATAGCTGCAACGGTTGTCGCAGCCGTCGGAAATCTTGACGTAGGCGGAATAGGGCGGCGTGGTCAGCACGCGGTCGCACGGGAGGAAGCGCGCGCCGTATTCGGTATAGAGCGGCCGTTTTCCCTGCTCCATTTCGGCGAGGCAGTCCGCGAGATGCGCGTAGTTCGCGACGCCCATGAAGCCGTCCGCCTCGGGGATGCCCTCGGAGAGTTCTTCTGCGTAGCGCTGCGCGAGGCAGCCGACGACCAGGAGCTTTTTGCAGCGCCCCGTTTCCTTGTATTGCGCCATTTCGAGCACCGCGTCGATGGATTCCTGCTTCGCGGACTCGATGAAGCCGCAGGTGTTGACGATGAGGAGCGTAGCATCCTGCGGATTTGACACGATGCGGTAGCCGCACTTTCCGAGCAGCCCCAACAGATTTTCGGTATCCACGCGGTTCTTCGCGCATCCGAGGGAAATAATGCCGGCGGTTTTTTCGTTTTGCATGGGGAATCCCTCCGCTACTGTTGTCATGACTGCCCTGCGTCCTCTCCGAACAGTTGGCGGAACTGTTCGCGCGTCATGAGGACGCTTCGCGCCTTGGAGCCCTCGCCGGGGGAGACGATGCCGCGCTTTTCCATCTCGTCGATGAGCCTGCCCGCCCGCGCATAGCCGATGCGCAGCCGCCTTTGCAGCATGGACGTGGATGCCTGCCCCTGCTCGACCACGAAGGAGACCGCGTCCGGCAGCAGTTCGTCAAATGCTTCCGCCGCTTCCTCCCTTTCCGCGTCGGAGCGCGGGAGGTTGTTGAGGTGCTCGATCACGTCCTCGTTATAGGAGGCGGTGTGGCGCGTGCGGATGTAGTCCACGATCTCATGCACCTCGTCGTCGGACACCCACGCGCCCTGTGCGCGCCACGGTTTTCCGATGCCCGAGGGCGCGTAGAGCATATCGCCGCGCCCGAGCAGCTTCTCCGCGCCGCCGTAATCCAAGATGGTGCGGCTGTCTACCTGCGATGCCACGGTGAACGCGATGCGCGAGGGGATGTTCGCCTTGATGACGCCCGTGATGACGTTGACGGACGGGCGCTGCGTCGCGATGACGAGATAGATGCCCGCAGCGCGCGCGAGCTGCGCGAGGCGGCAGATCGCGTCTTCGACGTCGCCCGGGGCGACCATCATGAGGTCGGCGAGTTCGTCGATGATGATGACGATCTGCGGCATGAACTCTTCGCCTTCGGGGAGGCGGGCGTTGAAGCCCTTGATGTCCCTTACGCCTGCATCGGCGAATTTCTGGTAGCGCTGCTGCATTTCCGTAACCGCCCAGCCGAGCGCCCCCGCCGCCTTTTTGGGGTCGGTCACGACGGGGATGAGCAGGTGCGGGATGCCGTTGTACGCGGAGAGTTCCACGACCTTGGGGTCGATCAGGATCATGCGCACTTCCTCGGGCGATGCGCGGTAGAGGATGGAGCAGATGATGGAATTGATGCAGACGCTCTTACCGGAGCCGGTCTGCCCCGCAATGAGAAGATGCGGCATTTTGGAGAGATCGCAAATGATGAATCTGCCCGCGTTGTCCCTGCCGAGCCCCGCCGCGAGGCGCGAGGGGTTCTTTTTCGCCGCGTCGCTCTCCAAGACTTCGCGCAGGGGCACGGTCTCGATCACGTCGTTGGGCACTTCCACGCCCACGGCGGCTTTGCCCGGAATGGGCGCTTCGATGCGCACGCTCACTGCGGCGAGGTTGAGTGCGATGTCGTCCGCAAGGGAGGTGATGCGGCTCACCTTGACGCCGGGCGCGGGCGAAAGCTCGAACCGCGTGACGGTGGGACCGTGCGCGATGCCGATGAGGGAGACGGCGATGCCGAAACTCGCCAGTGTATCGACGAGCTTTTGCCCCTTGATTTGGTCGTTTTGCCCCTGTGAGATGTTCTGCTGCTGCGTCTTGGCGACGTGCAGGAGGTCGATGGGGGGATAGCTGTACTGCTCCCGCGTCGCCTCTTTCTTTGGCTGCGAATCGGCGGCGGCAGCGGTAGGCGGGGAGGTTTTGGAGGGAAACAGGGGGATGTCTATTTTAACGGGTTCTTCTTCCGGGGCGGGCTCCGCGTCCGTCTCAAACGGCGGGAGATCGTCTTCCTGCGGAAGATCGTATACGTCCAAGGAAGAAGGCTCTTCCGTAACGGGCGCGATTTTCGGCTCCGCGACGGGTGCGGGCGCTTCGCGAACGGGCGCTTCGGGCTTCGGGTCTGCCCGCAGGAAATTCGGCACGTCCGAAGAGACGGCGTCGCGCGGTTCGGCGGCGAGGTTTATCTTTTCCACGACGAAATGGCGCGGTACCCGCGCGGCTCGCTGCTTTGTCGGCGGGCGCTGGGGCGTGATCTTCCGCTCCGCAAACAGATCGAAATCGCGTTCGGGCGGCGCGGTTCTCTCCGCAGCATAGGTTTCGCGCTCTGTTCGGCGCTTTTCGAAGTTGGTTCTTGCCTCGGAATAGCCCTTTTGCACTTTTTCGCCGAACTTTTTGAGGGAGAGCTTGTTCATCAGTACGAGATCGCCCATGATAAAAAGGAATAGGATGAGCACCGTGCCCGTCTTGTCCATGCCGAGAATCTGATACAGCGGCCAGCAGAAGAGTGCGCCGATCGCACCGCCGCCGTACCCCAAGCGGTAGCTCTTTTGCACAAAGCCCGTAAAGGACGACACGGGGAGCGAGCGCGCGATGCTGTCTACCACAAAGGTATGCACGAGCGAGGAAACAAGCAGCGCGAGCAGCACGCCCAATACCGCGCCCATGGAGAGATTCGCGGCTTTTTTGCACATTGCGGTACGGATGCCCGCAAACAGAAGTGCGAACGGCAGCGCCCATTTCAGCACGCCGAAGAGGCCTGCAAGCACGTTTACCACGCCGTGCGCGCTGCCGGTTGCCGCATCGGCGATCAAAAAATACAGCGCCATGATGCCCGCGCCGATGAGAAAAAAGCCCAGAATTTCGCTGCGCGGCGCGCCCTCGCGCACTTCGGGCGGCTGCGGCGCGGCTTTCTGCCGGGGCTTGGCCTTCGGTTTTGCGGCCTGCTTTGGTGTTGATTTGGTTGTGGTTTTTTTCCTTGGCATATATTCCTCCTGATAGGACAGTTTCGGCATGATATATCTATATTATACAACGGGTTTGCTGCGATTGCAAACGGAATCGCGTTGAAAGGCGCTTTCGGCAATGCTCCGACAGGAACGCCCGCCCGCCCACCCCAAGTTACCCAATAAGGCTGCGAAGGGGCGCTTTTCGCTTAAAGGTTCCGTATTCGGAAACGACGCCCGCCACCCTTCCTAAGGCAGAAAGGCGCGGCGGGCATGCGTTTGCGGACAGAAAGGCGCGCTATTCGGAGAGCGCGTATTGGCGAATGTATTCCATCACGGCCTTCACGCCGTTTTCGTTCGGCTCCTTTTCCATCGCGTCGATGAGCTGTCCCCTGTCGCGATACGTGTTTTTGAGGTGCTCGAACAGCGTATCCGGCGTCATATCCGCCTGCTGCAGCACGCGCGCGAGGCCGCGCTTTTCGAAGGATTCGGCGTTGAGCACCTGATCGCCGCGGCTGACATCGGAAGGATAGGGGATGAGCAGCGACGGCTTCCGCAGCGCGAGGATTTCGCAGACCGTGTTGCTGCCGGCTCTGGAGATTATGACGTCTGCCATCGCGTAGGCATCGGGCATTTCTTCGTTGAGGTATTCGACCTGGCAATAGCCCTTTGTGCCGTCCAATTCCGTCACGAGGTTGCCCTCTCCGCAAAGGTGCAGCACGTCGAAGAACTGCGTGAACCGCGGAAGCGCCTGCCGCACGGTGCGGTTGATCGCCGCGGCGCCGGAGGATCCGCCCGTGATCATGAGAACGGGGCGCGAGCCGCTGAAGCCGAAGCGCTTCAGTCCGCTTTCGCGCCTGCCGGTAAAGAGAGAGGCGCGCATGGGCGTGCCGACATAGCAGCCCTTGGTTCCGGCGGTTCCGGCGGCTTCGGGGAAGGTGCAGAGGATCTTCTTGCAGAACGGCGCGGCGAGCTTGTTTGCGAGCCCCGCCGTCATATCGGATTCGTGCGCCAGTACGGGCACGCGGTTGAGCGCCGCGCCGTATACGACGGGCACCGAGACGAACCCGCCCTTGGAAAAGACGATGTTCGGCTTGAGCTTGCGGATGATTAGCGCGGCTTCCGCGATGCCCCGAAGCACGCGGAAGGGGTCGGACAGGTTTTTGATGTCGAGATACCGGCGGAGTTTTCCGGTGTGCACTTCATGATAGGTCACGTTCGGCACCTGCGCGAGGAGTTTTTTCTCGATGCCGTCCTTTGTGGCGATATAATGCACGTCCCAGCCCTCGTTTAGCAGGGCGGGGATGAGCGCCAGATTCGGCGTAACGTGCCCGGCGGTGCCGCCGCCGGTCAGGACGATGCGTTTCATTGGCAACCCTCCCGATATTTCAGGATACTGCCTGCATTATAGCACAGCTACGGCGGGCGGAAAGGCAAAATCGGGTAAATTATTTTGATAATCGAAAAATGTTCGGAAAAAATGCGCCTTTTGCTTGCAGGCGTAACATTTTTTTGTATATACTATGCATACAATGGGACGTTTCGGAGGTTCGCCATGGTCGGAGAAAAGGTTTCTTTGCGGGATATTCTGGAAAAGGTTCTTGCAATGGTGAAAAAGCAGGGCTGGGGAAATGACGGCGTGCAGGAGCCCATCCACGTTGCGATGGCCATGTCCGTGGAAATGGGCGAACTTTTAGAGCACTTCGCCTGGATCGAAAAGGAAGATATCGAAAAAATCCGGCGCGGCGAAAATCCCGAGGAAGCCGAGGCGATCGGCGAAGAATTTGCGGATGTCATGATATATGGCTTACAGCTCATGAACGCGCTGGGGTTGGATGCGGAGGAAGCGATTTTGCGCAAGATCGACATCGTCTCCATGCGCTGCTACCCGAAAGCGGAATGAGAACGACCCGAGGAGGAAAGTACCATGTTCGATAGCATGATCCTTGTGCTGGAATTCGGTGGAAAGGAAGGGCGCGCGCTGGCGCGCAAGGTGCGCGGCGAAAAGGTCTATTGCGAAGTCCTGCCCGCCGCATCGCCCTTGGAAGAGATAGCGCGGCGCAGTCCGAAGGGAATCCTTCTTGTCGGGACGCCCGAGGAGGAATGCGCGGCGGATACGGCGATTTTTTCCATGGGCATTCCGATCCTTGCGATGGGGCGCAGCGCAAAATGCGTCGCGGAGGCGTTTGGCGGGCAATTTCTTTCGACGATGCCCGAAATGCGCGGCGCGTCCGACGTGCGCTTTGGACAATGCCGCCTTTTTGAAGCACTGGAGGAGAGCGAGCGCTATTTTTCCTGCGTCGACAGGTTTTCGCTGCCCGAGGAGAAGTTTACCGAGATTGCGTGGGCGCAGGACGATGTGCCCGTCGCATTTGCGGTCAATGATTTGCCGATTTTCGGCACGCAGTTCGGCATAGAGCAGAACGACCCGGACGGGCTGCGCATTCTGCACAATTTCTGCGTGGAAATCGCGGGTGCAAAGACGGATTGGACGATGGAGGCGTACGCGGAACAGGCGATTCGCGAAATTCGGGAGACCGTCTCGGATCGCAGCGTTTTGATGGCGGTCACGGGCGGCGTAGACTCGGCGGTGACGGCGGCGCTCATACACAGGGCGATCGGCGAGCGGCTGCAGTGTCTGCACATCGATACGGGGCTCTTGCGGCAGGGCGAAGGGGAGTTTGTCGCCCGCGTCTTCCGCACAAATATGGGCGTAAACCTGCAAACAACAACAGCTTCTAAAAGATTTCTTGCGTGCCTTCAAGGGATTACCGATCCTGCGGCGAAGCGCACGGCGATAGAAGATGCGTTCGCGGCTGTCTGTCGGGAGGAAGCGGAGAGATTCGGCATCACCGACTGCATCGCGGTGGGGACGATTTATACGGATATCCTGGACGGTTCTGCGCTAAAGACGCTTTCTGCCGCATTTGAGGGTGCGACGCTGCTGGAGCCGATCCGCTGCCTCTTCAAGAGCGAGGTGCGCGAGTTGGGCGAATATCTCGGGCTGCCGCCCGAGATGGTGCACAGGCAGTCCTTCCCGGGCGCGGGTTTCGCGGTGCGCATCGACGGAGAGGCGACGGCCGACAGGATCGCGATGCTGCGCGCGGCAGATGCGATTTACCTCGAGGAGATCGCGCTTGCGGGGCTTGAAAGGCGCATTTGGCAGTGCTATGCCGTGCTGTACGCGGAGGATATCGTCGCGCTGCGGGCATTAAACGGCATCGCCGTGGACAAATGGATGGCGTACAGGCTCCCCTACGATTTGTTGGAGCGCGTCGTTTCGCGCATATTGGAGGAGATTTCGGGCGTCGATCGCGTGATGTACGACGCGACGCCCAGACAGCCGGCAGTGCCGGAATGGATATAGACAGAAAGAGGTTTTTTCCTTGACGATCTGGAACGGATACGGCTATCGGGGAAAGCGGGACGATCCAAACGCCTTTACGGCGATGAACGAGCGGGCCGAGGTCATCGGGACGGCGACCGTCACAGAGATGATGATGCCGCACGTCTTCCCGGATAGGCCGCACCATTTGTTCGTGGAAGTGACGCGGACGACGAATCGATGGACGCCCTCATCAGCGCGGCGACGGCACGGTCGATCTTTCTCGCGCGGAGCAAGCCCGATGTGCCCGCGCACATCTATACGGAGTGCGCCGCGCAAGACGAGAGGAAGCTCGAAATCCTGCAAACGCTGGGCTACAGGGACGAGGACGCGCTCGTTAGGATGTGGCGCGCGCTATCCAGCGGGCCCGTCATCAAGCCCATGCCGCTCGGCTGCACCTATGTGCGTGACGCATTGGAGGACGAGAACGAGCGCGCGTATTTCCTGAAGCGGTTCAACGCGCTGTTCGCGCAGAACCTGACGGAGGAGGCGCTGAAGGCGCTCGGCACGAGGGACGGGTTTCAAAGGCTCATGCTCGTGAACGACAAAGGGCTTATGGGGGAAATGCTCCTCTGGCATGAGGGGGATACGGGCGTCGTCGGCTCGATCGAGACGAACGTTGCGTATCGGAAGAGCGGCGTTGCGGGGTATCTCATGGAGCTCGCGCGCGAATACTGGACGGCGCGCGGCGTGCGCGCGGCGCGGTTTGACGTATGGACGCGGCTCGACGCGGCGGAACGGCTGGCGGCATCGAGTGGGTATAAGCGGGTGGAAGCGCTGTGCAGACGCCCGGGGATCGATATCGGATGAGGAGGCATATTCATGGAAAAATATAAGGTTGGTATCATCGGCGCGACCGGCATGGTCGGCCAGCGCTTTGTTTCGCTGTTGAGCGAGCACCCGTGGTTTGAAATCAAGACACTTGCCGCGAGCGAGCGCTCTGCGGGCAAGACGTATCGGGAAGCGGTCGGCTCGAAATGGGCGTTTGACTGGGCGATTCCGGAAAACGTAGCCGACATGGTCGTCATGAACGCTGCGGACGTGGAAGCGGTTTCCGCCGAGGTCGATTTTGTGTTCTGCGCGGTCGAAATGCCCAAGGAGGACATCCGCGCGCTGGAAGAGGCCTATGCGAAGGCGGAAACGCCCGTCGTGTCGAACAATTCCGCGTTCCGCTATACGCCGGACATCCCCATGATGATTCCCGAAGTCAATGCGGCACACATGGATATCATCCCCGCGCAGCGCAAACGGCTCGGGACGAAGATCGGCTTTATCGCCTGCAAGCCGAACTGCTCCATTCAAGGCTATGTGCCCGCGTTGACGCCGCTTTTCGATTTCGGGGTCGAAAAGATCATGGTATGCACGTATCAGGCGATCTCCGGCGCGGGAAAGACCTTTGCGACATGGCCCGAAATGACGGACAATGTGATCCCCTTCATCGGCGGCGAGGAATACAAGAGCGAGGCGGAACCCCTGAAAATCTGGGGACACGTCGCGGGCGGCGAGATCGTGCCCGCGGACAAGCCCGTCATCAGCGCGCAGTGCTACCGCGTGGCGGCGATGGATGGGCATATGGCGGCGGTATCGGTGGCGTTTGCGAGAAAGCCCACGATAGAGGAAATCCTTATGCGCTGGGAGGCGTTCGAGGGATTGCCGCAGAAGTATAAGCTCCCGAGCGCGCCGGAGAAGTTCCTCACCTATTTTACGGAGGACAACCGCCCGCAGACGAGGCTCGACAGGGACCTGTATCGCGGCATGGGCGTTTCTGTCGGCAGGCTCCGCGAGGACCCCATTTTCGACTACAAGTTCGTGAGCCTTGCGCACAACACGCTGCGGGGCGCGGCGGGCGGCGCCGTGCTCATGGCGGAACTGCTCTGCCACGAAGGCTACATCGTGCACAAATAAGCATTACAAAGAAGCCCGTTCCGATGCAGAATGTCGGAACGGGCTTCTTTTATGGAACTTTGTTATCCGATGGGTTCGAGCTCCGGCAGATTCTTGCCCTTGCTTAGCTGCTTGATCGCGGAGGCGATCCATTTCAGCACATTGCTCGCCTCGTCATTTTCGACGCCGTCGAGCGCGGTTTTAAGGTAGGTTTCGAGGGTGGTGAACGTCTCGAGAAGATCGTCCTTTGAGAGCGTGTTTTCCAGCTGCTCCTGAAGTTCCGAGATGGTTGCGTTCGCCTCGTCCAGATCGTCCTGCGAGGGGGCGTTATCCAGCTGCTCCTGCAGGTTTGCGATGGTTGCGTTCGCTTCATCCAAATTGTCCTGCGAAGGTGCGTAAGCAAGCTGTTCCTGCAGGTTCGCGATGGTTGCGTTCGCCGCGTCCAAATCGTCCTGCGAGGGCACGTTTTCGAGCTGTTCTTGCAGGTTTGCGATGGTTGTGTTCGCTTCGTCCAAATCATCCTGCGAGGGGACATTTTCCAACTGCTCTTGCAGGCTGGCGATGGTGGCGTTCGCCTCGTCCAGATCGTCCTGCGAAGGTGCGTTAGCAAGCTGTTCCTGCAGGTTTTCAATGGTTGCGTTCGCCGCGTCCAAATCGTCCTGCGAAGGGACATTTTCAAGCTGCTCCTGCAGGTTGGCGATAGTGGCATTGGCGTTGTCGAGATCGTCCTGCGATGGGGCGTTCTCTAACTGCTCCTGCAGGTTTGCGATGGTTGCGTTCGCCGCGTCCAAATCGTCCTGCGATGGGGCGTTCTCTAACTGCTCCTGCAGGTTCGCGATGGTTGCGTTCGCCTCGTCTAAATCATCCTGCGAGGGGACGTTTTCCAGCTGCTCTTTCAGGTTGGAGATAGTTGCGTTCGCCTCGTCCAAATCGTCCTGCGAGGGGACGTTTTCCAGCTGCTCTTGCAGGTTCGCGATGGTTGCGTTCGCCGTTTCGAGATCGTCCTGCGAGGGGGCGTTATCCAGCTGCTCCTGCAGGTTGGCGATGGTTGCGTTGGCTTCATCCAAATCGTCCTGCGAGGGTGCATTATCCAACTGCTCCTGCAGGTTTGCGACGGTCGCATTTGCGGCATCAAGCTGCGCCTGCAGATCGTCCGCTGCGGAGGTATCGCCGAGTTGGGCTTCCAGTTCCGCAATGGTGGCATTTGCGGCATCCAGCTTCGCCTGCAGTTCGTCCGCTGCGGATGTATCGCCGAGCTGCGCTTCCAGCTCTGCGATGGTGGCGTTTGCGGCATCCAGCTGTGCCTGCAGTTCGTCCGTTGTGGATGTATCGCCGAGCTGCGCCTCCAGCTCTGCGATGGTGGCGTTTGCGGCATCAAGCTGCGCCTGCAGATCGTCCGCTGCGGATGTATCGCCGAGCTGCGCTTCCAGCTCCGCAATGGTGGCATTTGCGGCATCCAGCTGTGCCTGTAGCTCGTCCGCTGCGGATGTATCGCCGAGCTGCGCTTCCAGTTCCGCGATGGTGGCGTTCGCGGCATCCAAATCCTCCTGCGAAGGGGCGTTGTCTATCTGCGCTTCCAATGCCGCGATGGTGGCATTTGCCGCGTCCAAATCCTCCTGCGCAGGCGCGTTGTCTATCTGCTCCTGCGCGTTTTGCAGCTGCGCCGTGAGAGAAGCGATCGTGTTGTCAGCCGCCTCCAACTCCGCGCGCAGCGCGCTGACGGCTTCGTCGGAGGAATTGTTCGAGAGGATGGCGATGGTTCTCTTTTGCGAGGCGATTTCGGAGTTCAGCTTGGAGACGCGGCTCTTGAGCTGCCCCACCTGCCCCGACAGCGAGGCACTTTTCGCCTTCTCGTCGGACAAATCCTGCTCGTTGACGAGCATCAACTGTTCGTAGTCCTTGATTTCCGTCTGAAGCTGCAAAATGGTCGCGTCCTTTTCGGCGAGAGCCGCTTCGCTCAGCGTACCCGAGATATCCTGCGATCTTAGGAGCGCCTTCGCCTCCTCAAGGCCCGCTTTTGCCTCTTCAAGCCCCGACTGCGCCTGAGCGAGTTCCTCCTTTGCCGTGGAGAGCTCTGCTTCCAGTTCGCCGACCCTTGTGGTGGTGCTGTCGAGCATCTCTTCCGATCTCAGCAGCTGTTGCCTGGCGCTGTTCCCGTTCGAAAAGAACAGTGCCCCCGCGCCGAGCGCACACACCAGCGCCACCGCAAGCGCGATGCCGATCCATTTTCTCATGCGTATCCCTCCAATAGTTTCTGTTACCTGCTTAGACGCGCCCGCTCGTAAAATGTTTCATGTGAAACAAATCGCCGCGGAAGCCGAAAATCGTTTCACGTGAAACTTTTTCGTCGGAAATAACCTCTTTTTCCTTTTTGCCCGTTGCAACGGCGGCTTCTTTCTATTATAATAACAGATACCGCAGTCGACAGGGGTGCCGAAAGGGTACCCCGGGAGGATTTGAGTGGAACGAAGGAAAAGAAAGAGCGGACTCGCCGCGCCGGCGGTGGTCATTGTGGCGCTGTTGTGCCTGCTCGCGTGGTTTCTCGCGAAGAGCATCGTATCCGGCTCGTCGGGCACGCTGCGCACGGCCATCGAACTTCCGGCGAAATCGATGTATCATACGGAGACGCTCGGCGACGGCGTCATATATAACGACGGTGCGACGCTGCACGCGCTGAACAACAAAGGCAGGCAGATTTGGAGCTTTTCCGCGGGAACGGGTGCGGAATTCAGCGTCGGCGCGGGCGGCGTCGCGACGTGGTCGGGCAATCTAGTCACGCTCCTCAGCGCCTCGAATGGCGCGACGCTGTACAGCAGCCGCATCGAGGGCGGAAGCATCCGAAGCGCGTATTTCGGTGAAATCTACGCCGCGATCCAGATCGGCGAGGAGCGCGCGTCGTCCATCGTGCTGTTGGACGTAGGTGGCAGCAAGCGCATCGACGTGATCGACATGAGTAAAAAAACCGTGCTGAACTTCGGCTTCTTCAGCGGAGGCACGCTGTTTTGGATCATGACGCTCGACACGGAGGGTACGATCCCGACCTGCTCCGTGCATACCTACCGCCCCGGGAAGACGATCGCCGGAACGATTACGGATTCACAGCAGGTGCTGTACGAGGTGCTGTTTCAGGCATCGCACGTGCGCGTCGTGGGGACGACGCACATCAAGGACTATGACTATGCGGGCAGGGAGGTCGTGGACGACCGGATCCTCGTGTACGGCTGGTACCTGATGGGCATCGACGACGCGGCCGAGAACCCTTTGATGGTATTCGCGCCGAACGAGGCGATGCTGTCCGGTAAGGGCGTGCAGGACATCCGCATCATCCACGGGCAAGCGGACAACACCGTTCGCCTTCCATATCCCGCGACGAAGTTGCTGCCCTGCGGCGATGCGGTATATGCGTTCAACAACCAGTACGTTATGGTGTGCCGCCCGGGAAGCACAATTCCCGAACGGTATGCGCTGCCCATGTATGTGGATACCGTACTGGGGCTTACGGACGATCACAGGGCAATCGTAACCTATAACGGCGTCGTATATATCGTGCCGCTTCCATAAAAGGACAGAATGAAAGGGGTAATTTTCATGGACGTTTCCGCAATGGTGCAGGGGCTCAATATCATCGATATCGTGATCCTCGCGATCCTGCTGCTCTCCCTCGTCTCGGGCATGTACAAGGGATTTTTGGCATCCTTCCTCGCGACGCTGGGCTTTGGCGGCGCTGTGGTGGGCGCATATGTTCTGTGCCCGAGGCTCGCGAACCTGTTCCAGTCCAACAACGGGCTGATGAACTCGCTTTCTTATTATATCGGCGCAGAGGAACTGCTCGCCAAGTTCGCCGAAAGCCCCGTGACGCAGGCGGCGCAGGACAGTACGCTGCTTTCCTCGGCGACATCCGCGCTTACGACGCTGCCGAAGTCCATCGTGACGATGTTCCACGACAACGTGGCGAACCAGCTCTTTTCCGCGCTGAACCTCTCGAGCCTCGGCGACTATCTGAGCCAAACGGTCGTTGTATCGC
>CAYFRC010000011.1:0-1007 GCA_964345325.1 uncultured Oscillospiraceae bacterium | reverse complement strand
TGGTGTACGTCGTTTCGTTCCTGCTGCTGTTTGCGGCGTGCTACATTCTGGCGCTGCTGGTCGTCAATCTGTTCAACAACATCTTCCACTTTCCGCTGCTTCGGCGGTTTGACTGGCTGCTGGGCGGCGTGTTCGGGCTTGCGCGGGGCGCGTTCATCACCATTTTGGTGCTGACGATCACCCCGATGCTGCTCTCGCTGATGGATCTGAACATCCTGGACGACCTGATCGCCTCGTCCAAATTCGCCGCGTACTTCATGAATGACAACGTACTCAAGGGGATTATTTCGCTCGGCTTTGCCGCGAAGTGATGTACAAATGGCAAAGATTATCGCGGTGACAAACCAAAAAGGCGGCGTCGGCAAGACGACCACCTCCGTAAACCTGTCCGCATGCATCGCGGAACAGGGCAAGAGGACGCTTTTGATCGACATCGACCCGCAGGGGAATGCCACGAGCGGGCTCGGGCTTGCGGGGAAGGGCGAAAAATCGATCTACGAAGTGCTGATCGGCGCTGCAAGCGCGGCGGATGCCGTGATACCGACGGATTTCGGCGCGCTCCATTGCATTCCCTCCTCCATCGCGCTCGCGGGCGCGGAGATAGAAATGGTGTCCATGGAGGGGCGCGAACTGCTTTTGCGGCGCGCGCTGGCGGATATTCGGGAAAAGTACGACTATATCTTCCTGGACTGCCCGCCGTCCTTGGGGTTGCTCACGCTCAACGCGCTCACGGCGGCGGACAGTGTGCTGGTACCCATCCAGTGCGAATACTATGCGCTCGAAGGCGTGGGGCAGCTCATAAACACGCTGTCCATCGTGCGCATGCGCATGAATCCGGAGCTTGCGGTGGAGGGCGTGGTGCTGACCATGCTCGACGGGCGCACGAACCTCGGCATACAGGTGGTGCAGGAGGTCAAAAACCACTTTAAGGACAGGGTGTTTTCCACGATCATCCCGCGCAACGTGCGCCTGAGCGAGGCGCCCAGCCCCGGGCTGCCCATTCACCT
>CAYFRC010000010.1:0-20152 GCA_964345325.1 uncultured Oscillospiraceae bacterium | reverse complement strand
GACGCAGATGCAGGCGCTGGAGGCATCCACAAACCTGCGGTTGATCTCGATCTACCCCTATTTCGGGGGCGGCTCGTCGGAAAATTCGAGCGGCGCGCGCATCACCAAGATCACCGACGGCGTGTTGAACCAGGTGCGCAGAATCGAAGGCGTATCCGCCGTCACCCCGATCGTTTCGTTTTACACGAACCTGAAGATTTCGACCGGGAAGCAGGAGACCAACACCTACTGCATGGCGGTGCTGCCGCGCGATTTTGCGAAAATACAAGAGCTAAAGAGCGGCACGAACTTTTCCAGCAATACGGATCGGATGGAATTCCTCATGTCGGAAATGCAGATGTGCGACTTCCACAAAGCGGGCGACGAAAACTACGAATACGTCGATACGTGGAGCTATCTCTATCAGGGGAAGGAACTGCCGCTCCCCAAAATCAACTGGCTGCAAACCCGCTATACGGGCACCTTTACCTACGAAGACTACTCCGACGTGGACGAAACGACGCAGGACCCCAAGATAGTCACGCGGGAGTACGATGCGAAGATGGTCGGCATCATCGCGGCGGATCTCAACGACGCCCAGTATTCCTACGGGGCGATCGTAAACCTCGGCTGGCTCAAAAAGGCGTACAAGAAGGACAAGCAGTTTTTCGAGGATTTGGGGCTTACGGAGCTTTCGAACTACGACAACGTGCAGGTGCTCGCCGAAAGCGTGGACAGCGTCGAAACCGTCGTCAAGGAACTGAAAGACATGGGGCTCTCCCTATACAGCCCCATGGAATACGTGGCAACCATCAAGCAACAGATTTCCACCATGCAGAGCTTTTTGGGGTTCATCGGCGCAATTTCCATGCTGGTCGCAGCACTCTCTATCGCAAACACGATGATGATGTCCATCTACGAACGGACGCGCGAGATCGGCGTTATGAAGGTGCTTGGGTGCAGTTTAAGCAATATCGGCGCGATGTTTCTGAGCGAAGCGTTTTTGATCGGCATCGTAGGCGGTGCACTGGGACTTGCGGTGAGCTACGCGCTCTCCTACGCGCTTAACAACGTGGAGGCGCTGCAGCAGGCGGTCGGCTCCATCATGTCCTCCACCGCGCTGTTCTCCGGAGAGAGCAGCTCCACCTCGGTCATCCCGACGACGCTTTCCGTGGGTACGTGGGCGTTCGTCACGGTCATCGCCGTGGTTTCGGGCATTTACCCCGCGCAGAGGGCGATGCGCCTGTCCTCCCTCGCGGCAATCCGCAGCGCGGACTAAAGAACAGTATTGTACATTCCCCCGTGTCCCGTGCGGACGCGGGGGCTTCACTTTGGAGCGCAGAATGCCGCCTCCAAAGTGCTTGCGGCAGAATTTGCTTTGTGGTATAATCGGCTATACTCCAAAGCAGGTATCATTGTACAAAGCAAGAGAAAGGGATGTTATTGAAATGCGCGCAAAGGAACTCCTCAAGCTGACAGACCAAGAACTGTACGACGTCATGATCGACAATATCGACGAGGAAGTCGATGATTTTGATGACTGCGAAACGCTTGAGACGTACAGTTGGGCAAAAAGGGTGTTTTACACCGTTGTTTGGTTCTCTAGCGAAGTGAATAACGGCGGGCTCTGCCAGTATTTTGTGAATTCCAGTAGGTACACGGCACCCTATGTGCAGGATGCGCTTCATGCAATCGGCGCAAAGAAGTATCTTTCTCTCCTCAATCAATTCATCGAGGCGAATGCCATCGATTTGAACGATTTGGATTCCTTTATCATCGAGGATATTGAGGAGTTTGAGGAGCAAGCGGAAAGATATCCTTTCGACGATTTCGACGACGCATTTTACGCACTGGAAAACGAAGAAAACAACACTTTTGAAGAACTGTTGGGGGCGTTTGTACGAAAGCACATCTCCGAGTTTGCATCCGTCGATAGCGATTGACAGGCGGAATGAGGAACTGCAAAGGCACGCAAGTAGCGCGCGATGCGGTTCCTTTGACATACCGAAACTCTGCATTCTACGCCGCCCGACGGGGCGAACGCAAGAAAGGATGGAGCCGCATGAGAAATTCCCCGGAAAATATCTACAAGGCCTACATGGGGCTTGCGCCGACGGAGGTTCCCCACTGGGAGCACTTCTCCAATCCGGACGCCCTGACCTATCTTACGGGCATCGACTACTACGCCCACCCGCGCCAATGCGCGCTCAGGGCGAGGGAACTGTACCCGGAGCTGTGCGCGCACGTGCCCGCGACGGACGAGCCGCGCCCGCACCCGAAGGGAACGGACCTCGATGCGCACCGCGTGCGCTGGGGCGATGACCTGACGGATTCCTTCGAGCACGGCGAAAAGTACTTCAAGACCGAGGAGGACGTGTTCGCCTTCAGCCCGCTCGAACACGCGGATATGCGGCAGTGGAAGCACGTGGTGATGAACGGCGACTTCCGAAGCGTTGAGAGCTGTGAGCGCTTCTTCGGACTCGTTCCGGGCGAGCCGCCCAAGAAGGCCGTCCCGGGCGAACCCTCCGCTGCGAGCTTTTACAACACCACCTTCATGTGGCCGCTGCTCACCTTCGGCTGGGAGATGTTTCTGGCGACGTGCCTGGACGAGCGATTCGAGCGCATCATGGATGAGTTTGCGGAAATCAACCGCCGCGTCTTCACCGCCATGTCGCGCCTGCCCGTCAACTTCATCGTCTGCCACGACGACATCGTCATGACAAACGGCCCCGTGTGCAGCCCAGCGTGGATGCACAAATACGTCTTCCCGCGCTACGAGGAGTACTGGAGCATGCTGAAGCAGTCCGGCAAGGAGGTACTCTTCATGGCGGACGGGTGCATGAACGCATATGCCGACGACGTATTCGCTTGCGGCGCGCGCGGGATTATCTCGGAGCCGTACACCGATTATAAGGCCATCGCGCGCAAACATAAGGATTGCTTTATCGCAGGCGAGGGCGACAATCGCGTACTCATGCGCAACGACCCCGCGGAGATTCGCGCCATGGTGGAGAGCATGGCGAAAACCGCCCGGATGTCCGGCGGATACATGATGTGCATCGGCAATCACATCCCGTGGAACATCCCGGGCGAGGCGATCAAGCGGTATATCGAATATTCGCGGGAACTCGCGAGGCGCTGAAACGGATATACCGTGAAAAGGAGGGCTTTCATGCATATTGTCACCGGCACGGGCAGCGCCCTTGAAAACCGCCTGCTCGCGGACGTTCGCCGCGCCATGGAAGGCAGCGAACGAAATGTGATCGTCCTCGTCCCCTCGCAGATGACGCTGCAGGCGGAGCTGCTCTTGCTCTCGGGGGAGGTCGGCTCCTTTCGCCTGCAGGTGCTCTCGCTCGAGCGGCTGTATAAGCGCGTCTTTGCGGAGGCGGGAAGCCCTTCGGGCGTATTGATCGACAGGCAGGGGCGCGTCATGCTCATGCGCGCGTGCGTAAACGCCGTCAAAAGCGGCTTTGTACGCTATCAAGGCGCGTGCGAAGCCTCCGGCTTTGCGGACAGGGCGGTTTCGCAGATCGAAGCCCTCAAACAGGCGCACATTTCGCCGGACGTCCTCGCCGCGCGACTGGAAAGCATCGAGAGCCGCACCCTGCACGGCAAGTTGCAGGACATCCTCCTGTTGTATACCGAATACGAACGGCGCATCAAGGGGCGCTTTTTGGACGGCGAAGGCGAAACGCAAGCCGCGTGCGCGCGCATGGGCGCATCCCCATTCGTGCGCAACAGCGACGTGTTCGCCTACGGCTTCGATACCGTAACCCCCACCCTGGCGGACACGCTGCTTGCAGTATCCGCCGCTGCAGAGGGCGAAACCGAGCTGTGCATCATGGCGGACGCGGATTCCGGCGCGAAGGAGATATACGCGCCCGTCCTCTCGTCACTCAGGCGGTTTTCTGTGGAGGCGGAACGGCGCGGCATAGCCGTATCGACAGAAATCCTCCCTCGCGAACCTGCAAAGGACGAACTGCGCCATCTGGAGCAGATGCTCTTTTCCTATCCCGTCGCGCCGTGGGATGCCGCGCCGAGGCAAATCCAGATCGCTGGTCTCAAAAACGCGAAGACGGAGGCGGAATTTGCCGCCGGGCTCGCGCGCCAGCTCGTCCGCGCGAAGAGCTGGCGCTGGCGGGATATTTTAATCGCCTGCCGCAACCTGGATACGGAATACGCGGACGCCCTGCAGAGCGCGTTCCGCCTGTACGACGTGCCGCTGTTCGTCACGAGCGGCAGGCGCGCGAGCAGGCATCCCTTCGCTCGCTACTTCCTGTCCGTTTTGCGCATGGCGTTTACGGGCATTGCCACGCGCGACGTGGAGATCGCCCTCGCATCCGGATACCTCCCCGTCGAAAAAGAGGATGCGGACAGGCTCATCAACTACGCCGTGCGGTTCGATATCCGCCCGAAGCGCTGGACGGTGCCCTTTCAATACGGCAGCGAGGCGGAGGAGGCGGAACCCATCCGCTTGCGCGTCGCCGAGCCGTTGATCGCGCTTGCCAAAGCCGTGCGCGAAGCCCCCGATACCGCGAGCCGCGTAAAAGCCCTGTATGCCCATCTCGAGGAGAGCGGCGCCGCCGCGCGCCTGTTCGAGGAGAAGGACGAGGCGATCGCGCGCGGCGACCGCGGCTACGCCTCCGAATGCGCGCAGGTGTGGAACCGAATCCTGAAAGCCATGGAGCAGCTGCACGAATTGATGGGCGAGGAAAAGCTCCCGCTCGCGACATTCCCCGAGGTCTTCGAGCAGGCGCTCGATACGCAGGAGATCAAGCTCCTCCCCCTCTCGCACGACGCCGTGAACGCGGGCGATCTGTCGCACATGAAGGGCGAAAACGTGCGCGCGGTGTTCCTGCTGGGCGTTTCGGACACCACGGTGGGCGCGCCCGACGCGCTCTTGGACGACCGGGAGACCGAGACGCTCTCGAACCTTTCGGGCAAATGGCTCTCGATGGATGCCTCCGACCGCTCCATGCTGCGCCTCTTAAGCGTCAAGGCGCTCCTCTCGCTCCCGCAGGAATATCTCTTCGTTTCTTATCCCATGTCCGGCGATTCGGGAAACGCATTGAGGCGCGGCTCGCTCATCCGGCACATCCAAAACCTCTTCCCGCAGCTTGAAGTCAAGGACGGCGTGCGCCTGCCCGATTCCATGCGCAAAGTCCTTCTGAGCGCGCCCGCCGCCGCGCTCGGAAAGTTCCCCATCATGCTTCGGGAGGAGATCGCGTCTCCCGATGCGGGAAATGCCGCGCGGGGCGCGCTCGCCTCCCTTTCGGGGGACGATACAATCAAACGCCTCCTTTCCGCCTCCCGCGCCGCAAACGCCTCGCAGATGCGCCTGCCGAGGGACGTCGCGCGCATGGCGTACGGCGCGCTCGACAGGATCAGCCCCACGCAGTTGGAGCAGTACGCCGCCTGCCCGTATCAACATTTCGTGCGCCGCGGGCTGAAGCCCGTGAAGTTAGAACCCTATTCGCTCTCCAGAAGCGACGAGGGCACGGTGCTGCACGAGGCGGTGGAGCGCTTCGTGCGCGACAATTGCGACCTCCTCATGGACATGCAAAAGGACGAGGCGGCGGAGCGCATGCTCGCCATCGCGGACGCGCTCCTGTTCGAGAAGCGCGCGGAGGGCAGGCTTTCGGGCTACGTGGGCGATCTGCAGGAGGGAATCCTAAAGAAAAAGCTCTTTCGCGCATCGTCCACCTTGGTGTCGCACCTGAAAGGCAGCGCATTTCTCCCCAGCGATTTGGAGCGGGAGATCGCGCCGAACCTTCTGACCGTGGGCGGCGCGTCCGTCATCGGCCGCATCGACCGCATCGACACTTGGGAGAGTGAAAACGGGCGCTATGTGCGCGTCATCGACTATAAGAGCGGGGCAAGCGACTGCAATCTGGGGGACATCTATAACGGGCTGAAGCTGCAGCTCGCAATCTATCTGTTGTGCGCTATGCTCCTGCATCGCGCACAGCCCGCGGGCGCGATCTATTTCGGCGTGAAGGATGCCGTGGTCGCGGACGATTCGCGCAAAATTGCGGACATCGAACAGGAGCGCGCGAAAAAGCTCGCCATGTCGGGCTTCATGGTCGCCGATACCGAACTCTACAGCGCCATGGCGGAAAACCCGCAGGAGGCGCTCGGCATCAAATTGACAAAGGACGGCATTTTTTACGCTACCGCCAACGCACTCGACGGGGAGCTCCTGCAAAAGCTGCTTCGGCGCGCGCTGCGCTTTGCCGAGGAATACCTCGCGGACATCCGCGACGGCATTATCACCGCCTGCCCCGTGAAAAAAGGCGATGACCTCAAAATCTGTTCCCATTGCGAGGCGAAGGGCATGTGCCCCTTTGACGAGATGCTCCCCGGCGCGGAACAGGTCATCCGAACCATGCCGAGAAGCATGAACAGAGAAAGTGTAGAGACGGCGCTGGATACGGAGCCTTCTCCGTGAGAGAATTTTGCATCTTTACCAAAAACCACTGGAAAAGCGCCGCGCGCCGTGCTATACTATTGCGGCATGACCACAGGAGGTGGACGCTTTCATGACCGAAAGGCGCAAAAAGATCGCCGCAAACCTCTGCGGCGCGGCTTGGTTCGTCAAAACGGAAAACATCTTCTATCTCACGGGATATACCGGCGAAGGCTCGCTCGTCCTCACAAAGGACAGGTGTGTCATCCTCACGGATTCGAGATACACGGAGCAGGCGTCGCGACAGGCGCCGGACTGCGAGTGCATCATGACGGGGCGCGAAAACCCCGAAAAGGTGCTCCTCGCCCAGCTCCTTGCGGGGTGCGGCGCGAAAGAATGCGCCTTTGAGGCGGATGCCGTCACCGTAAAGACCTTTGAGGATTACAGGGCGCAGATGCCGGGTGTGCATTTTGTCCCGCTAAAGGGCGAAGTCGAATCTCTCCGCGCCGTCAAGGACGAGGGGGAGATTGCGTGCATCCGAAAGGCGGCGGAAATCTCCTGCAAGGCGTTTGAGCAGCTGCTCTCTTGGGTCAAGGTGGGCATGACGGAAAAGCAGGTGCAGATTCGCCTCGATTACGAGATGCTCGCCTTGGGCAGCGATAAAAACGCCTTTGAAACCATCGCCGCCGCCGGCGCGAACGGGTCGCTGCCGCACGCGGTGCCTTCCGATCGCGCCATTCGGGATGGCGAACTCCTGACGCTCGATTTCGGCGCGCAGTACAAGGGCTACAAGGCGGACATGACGCGCACGATCGGCTTCGGCGCGGTGTCGGACGCGCATCGGGCGATGTACGATGCGGTGCTGCAGGCGCAACTTTCCGCGCTCGCGGCAATTCGCCCCGGCGTTCCCTGCAAGGAGGTCGACCGCATCGCGCGCGACTATCTGGACGAGCGCTATCCCGGCCGCTTCGGGCACGGGCTTGGGCACGGCGTGGGGCTTCTGATCCACGAGGCGCCCGGTCTCAACACGCGGGATGAGACGCTGCTCCCCCCCGGCCACGTCGTAACCGTGGAGCCGGGCGTATACATCCCGGGCTTTGGCGGCTGCCGCATCGAGGACATGGCGATCGTGACCGAGGACGGCTACAGCAACCCGATCACCGCCCCCAAACACCTGATTACACTGTAACACGATTCTACTGTACATTATGTAAGGAGGAACCCCCATGATTACCGCAGGCGATTTCAAAAAGGGCATTACCGTGGAGATGGACAACGGCGTTTGGACGATCGTCGATTTCCAGCACGTCAAACCCGGCAAAGGCGCGGCGTTTGTCCGCACCCGCATCAAGAACATCATGACCGGCGCCGTCCTGGAGCGCACGTTCAACCCCACCGACAAGATGCCCAAGGCGCACATCGACACCAAGGAAATGACCTACCTGTATTCCGACGGCGATCTGTACTACTTTATGGACGTCGAAACCTACGAGCAGATCCCCATGCCCAAGGACGCGGTCGAGGACACGATCCTCTTCGTCAAGGAAAACACGAACGTCACCGTGCGCTTCTTCAAGGGCGCGCCGTTCTCCGTCGAAGCGCCGAACTTCGTCGAGCTGCAGGTGACGGAGACCGAGCCCGGCTTCCGCGGCGATACCGCGACCGGCACCACCACGGCCGCGACCGTCGAGACCGGCTACACGCTCAACGTGCCGCTCTTCGTCGAGATCGGCGATATGCTCCGCATCGACACCCGCACGGGCGAGTACATGTCCCGCGCGTAAGATTCCCCTCATTCTTCCAGCGATATTAGACCCATATGCCGGAGGCTGATAACTGCCCCATGCATATGGGTCTTTCTTTCAAATAAACACCGGCATACGGGAAGGGTATATTCTCGTATGCCCGTGTTTGCATTAAAAGGCGATGTCGCCGACGCGGTAGCCCTCGGGCAGCGGCTCTTCCTCCAAAAAGTGAAAGGATTCGTCCTGCAGCGTCGGGAGAAAGGCTTCGTAGGGGATGGTTTCAAACTCGCAGCCGTATGCGCTCGCGCCGAACCACTTGCCCTCCTTGGAGGCGAGGTTCAGATCGCGCGCGAATTTGGTCATGTTCGAGCAGTCGTGCACGCAGATGTCCCAGCCTTCGTCATGCGCCTGCCGCATCAGCTGCAGCGCGATCCTTCGGCTCGAAATCGGCGAGACGTAGCCGCGCCTGCACATGTACATGGGTTCGTCCAGGTAGTTTCCGATGTTGTTCTCGTTGAGGTGCAGCTCCGCGCAGTTGATGAAATCGAGCCCCGTCGCGAGGATTTTCTCCTTCTTTTTCCGGAACGATTCGGCGAACGATTCCGTCATGGGCGTTTCGATGCCGACCATGGGGATGTACCGCTTCGCGACGGCGATTTTTTCTATTACGGCGTCGGAGCAGTTCGTCGCGCCGAGGTTGAAGCGGATTTCGTTCAGCCCGCAGGCGCCGAGCGCCCGAAGGTTCTCCTCGTTCGCCGCGATGCCGTTGGTGTACAGGTGCTGGTAGATGCCCGCATCATGAAAGCGGCGGATGATGCCGTAATACACCTCGATCTCCATGAACGGCTCCAGATAGACGTAGGCGATGCCGCTCGGCTTTTTCTGGACGGAGAGCAAAAGCTCCATGTCCTCCTCACGAAATTTCGTGCCGCCGATCTCCCACATCCCCTCGCCGATGGGCGGGATCGCATCCAACTGCCCGAAGTCGTAGCAGAAGCGGCAGGCGGCGTTGCACCTGTTCGTCTTTCGTACCGCGCCGAGCCCCGTTCCGAAGAGGCAGGATTTGCAGCCCTTGGGGAATTTTCCGTCATTGCCCACGTAGTTCGTGCGCCCCGCGAGGCTTTTGATTGCGGGGATGTCTGCCATCAGCCGCGCGTTTTCCGCGTCCACGGCGCGCTCGATCTGCGAGAGCACCGCGTAGACAATTTCTGTCTGCCTCGGCATGAGCTCCTCCCCTTCGGGAAGCTGCGCAAAAAAGGTAAACCATTGCAGGGCGTCTTGCTTGGAGATTTTCACCGTATCCCTCCGAAAATCAGTTACGAATTTCCTCCTGCTTTTCCAGATGCAGGAATTTCAGGAACGTTTGGATGTGGTCATCCCAAAAGTCCCACGTGTGCGCGCCGGGGCCCTCGTCGTAGGTGTAGTCGAAGGGGTTGCCCTCGATGCCCTCAAAGAAGTCGCGCGTTTCGTGCGCGCGCTCCAAGAGGAAGTCCTCCGTGCCGCAGGCGTGGTAGATGCGCGGGCAGGGCTTGCCCTCCGCGAGGATTTTTTCGGCGTTGCCGAGCACGTCTTCCTCCGTGCCCTGCAAATCCCTGTCGCCGTACAGCATTTGGAACCGCGCGACGCGCTCGGGCGGAAGATTTGCGTCGGTCGGCTTGTGGTTGAACGCGCCTGCGGACAGGCAGCCGATGGCGGCGTAGTTTTCGGGCTTCGACAGGCCGATCTTCATGCAGCCCGCGCCGCCCATGGACAGGCCGGCGATGAAGTTGTCCTCGCGCCTGTCGGAGAGCGGGAAGAAATCGCGCATGGTCTTGGGGAGCTCCTCGGAGATATAATCGTAATATCTGCCGCCGTGCGCCATGTTGGAATATGCGGACAGATGCGCGTTCGGCATGACGACCGCGAGCCCCAAGGGCGCGGCGTACCGCTCGATGGACGTGCGGCGCTGCCAGATGGTGTGGTTGTCGCTCATGCCGTGCAAAAGCCAAAGCACGGGGTGCCTGCCGTCGCGCTCTACGGACTGCATGCCGATGAGTTTTGATGCCTTCTGCGGCAGGATCACGTCGACCGCCACGCACATGCCGAGCGCTTCGCTGAAAAAGTTCGTATGGATGAGTGCCATTACGCTTCGCCTCCCTTCAGGGGCAGCCATTTGAGGACGTTCTGAATCTCCCTGTCCCAGTATTTCCATTGGTGGTCGCCCGTCGTCTCGGTATAGGTCAGGTCGTAGTCCAAGGAAGAGAGCGCGTCCCGCATGCGGATGTTCTGATCGTACAGGAAATCCTCCGTGCCGCACCACATGAAGATGTGCGGCAGCGCCTTGCCGGACGCCTTCAGTTCTTTGGCGGCGGCAAACAGGTCGTTGAAGGAGCCGGGAATCTGCTCTTTTTCGCCAAAGATGTCGCGCCACAGGCCCTGTTCGGGGTTCGAGCAGGCATAGGCGTCCAACCCGCCCGACAGACTCGCGCCCTGCGAGAAGGTATCGGGCGCCCGTAGCCCCATCTTCATCGCGCCGTAGCCGCCCATGGAGAGCCCCGCCGCGAACGTGTCCTCGCGCTTATCCGACATGTTCGGGAAGAAGCTGCGGCAGATGCGCGGGAGCTCATCGGAGATGTAGGTGAACCACTTGGGGCCGCACGCCATATCCGTATACCAGCCCAACTGCGTCGAGGGCATGACCACCGCGAGGTTGTACTCGCTCGCGTAGCGCTCGATGGAGGTGCGCCGCTGCCAAATGGTGTGGTCGTCGCTCATGCCGTGCAGAAGGTACAGCGTCGGGTATTTCTCCCCCGTCGCCCTGCCCTCCATGCCGATCTGTCCGCGCGTGCGTTCGGGCAGGATCACGTCCATCTCCACGCACATGCCCAGTACGTCCGAGAAGAAATCCACGTGAAGTAGTGCCAAGGTATATCCCTCCCATTCTCATACTATCCAGGTGTTTAAAAGCCCTGTTCCCGAAGCCATTGGACGGCAAGATCCGTCCATTTCCCGGCCTCCGTTCCGCCGGCGAGCCCCAGCCCGTGCGCGCCGCGCGCAAAGATGTGCAGCGCGTAGGGCACGCCGTTTTCGGCGAGCTTTGCGGCGAGCGGCAGCGTGTGCACCTGCGGCGGGACGACCGCATCCTCCGCCGTGTGCCAGATGAAGGCGGGCGGCGTGTTCGGCGTAACATTTCTTTCTGCGGAAAACGCCTCGCGGTCGCTTTCCGTTGCGCCCGTTCCGAGCAGCGTTTCGACAAACGCCCGTTCCTCCGGATCCTTCGGCTCCATGAGGGTGACGAGCGGATAGCAGGGGAGGAACGCATCTGGGCGGGAGGATTCGCGCTCGACGGGGTCGTTTGCATTCGAATCGCTCGAATCGTGGTGCACCGCCGCCATGCACGCAAGGTGCCCACCCACCGAAAAGCCCAATATGCCGATTTTCTCATAGCCCATGTGCCGCAGTGTGCGGATGGCGCGCTTTGCGTCCTCGAGCGGCGCGGAGATCGGATTCGGGGTGAGCCTGTAATCCAAGCGATATGCCGAAATGCCCGCGCTTTGCAGCATGCGGCAGATCGGGTCGCCCTCGTGGGATGCCCTGAACCTGTACGCGCCGCCGGGGCAGACGATGACCGCGCTCCTGCTCCCCTCGATGGGGAACGGCTTCATCGTGACGCCCGTTTGGGGGATGCATTCGATGGGGGCGTGAGCGGTTTTTTCGTGTCGGGCGAGGTTTTCAAAGACGGCGTTCCACCTGCCCTGCGCCGTATCGTCGCCCTCGCAATCGGGGACGAAACCCAGTTCCAGATATTCGTGGATCGCGGGGAGGCGGAAGTCGTCCGTCGTCAGGAAGACGTCGAATGCGCCGTTGTCCCAAAAGTATCCGAGTGCGGCGATGACAGCGCTCCTGCCCGCGCCGAAGCCCGCGCACCACGGATGCGTCGCGACCATGTGCAGATAGCCCGCGCCCTCGCGAAAGAACGCGGAAGCCGTCGCGATGTCCTGCGCGTACTGCCGCGTGAAGAAGACGCGCTCCGGGCGAAACGCGGGATCGTTTCGCATGGAAGAAAACGAAACGTTCGTCCGAAAGGACGCGCCCACGATCCATTCCCACACCCTGTCGCCGCCCTCTTCGAGCGTGTGTACGGAGAAATCGTCGCTGTATAAGCGCTGCGGAATCTTCTCCTTCATGTGCAGCCGCATTTTCAGCTGCGGAATTTCGGACATTTTCTGCCGCCTCCCGTGTTTTTGTGGTATACTGTGCATGTGGGGGTGATGTGCCATGCTTCGCAACAAGACGCTGACCGTGCTCTTTGCGCTGCTTTTGATAATCGCGCTTTCCGTCGCCTTTCATCCGCGTACCGAAGTCGCGCGGTACGCGAAGATCGCGTCGGGCGATACGAGGATCGACCTCAACAAGGCGGATTTGGAGACGCTTTTGCTCCTGCCGGGAATCGGCGAGACGACTGCGCAGGCGATCCTCGACTACCGCGCGGAAAACGGGTTCTTCGCCTCGACGGAGGAGCTTTTGCGCGTCCCGGGGGTCGGGCAGGGGCGGTATGAAACCATAAAAGATTTGGTTCTCGCGCAAGCGCCGGTTCGGTAGGGGCTATACCCCTTCGCCGATATCGGCTATGGTTCCGAAATCGACGGTTTCCATCGCTTCGGAGAGCGTCGGCATCGCGGTCTGCGCGCCGATTTTCGTCGTGGAGATCGCACCCGCCGCGTTCGCGAGGCGGATCGCGTCGAGCACCTCCAAATCCATCGCGAGCCCGACGGCAAAGGCGGCGTTGAAGGTATCGCCGGCTGCGGTCGTGTCCTTCGCGTCCACGACGTAGCCGGGAACGAGCTTTGCATAATCGCGCGTCACATACAGCGCGCCCTGCGCGCCGCGCTTGTTGATGACGGCGCGCGCGCCTTTTTTCAGCAGCTCTTTTGCGGCGGCAATCGCCTGTTCTACGGTTGCAGTCGGCATGTTTGTGAGCGTCGCGAGCTCCGTCTCGTTGGGCGTCACATAGTCGCACAGCGTGAGCAGCGCCTGCGGCACGGGCTGCGCGGGCGCGGGGTCGAGCACCACGATCGCGCCGGACTGCCGCGCGACGGCGGCGGCGTGGTTCACGCTGACCATGGGCGTTTCGAGCTGAAACAGGCACACGCGGCTCTCGCGCAAAAGCATATGCTTTTCCGTGACCACGTCGCAGTCCAATTCCCCGTTCGCGCCGGAGACGACGACGATGCGGTTTTCGCCCGTTTTGTCCACCTCGATCAGCGCGACGCCCGTGGGGACGTTTTCTTTTACGACGATGCCCGCAACGTCTACGCCCTTTTCGCGCAGCGTTTCAATATACATCCTGCCGTTGTCGTCGTCTCCGACGCAGGCGATCATGCACACGCCGTTTTTATACAGCTTCGCGGCGGCGACGGCCTGATTCCCGCCCTTGCCGCCGGTAAAGGTGTGGAACGAATCGCCCATGACCGTCTCGCCGGGCAGGTGGAACCGCTCCATGTGCACCGTGAGATCGACATTCAGGCTCCCCAATACGCAGATTTTGTTTCGCATGATTTCACGCATCCTTCCATTCGCCCGTAAAGACGGTTTCCGCCGGGCCATACATGAGAATGTGCCCGTCCTCCCGCAGGGAGATCGCAAGTGCGCCGCCCGGAAGCGCCACGTTCGCGCGCGATTTGACATAGCCCAGCCTGTTCGCCGCTGCGAACGCCGCGCACGCGCCCGTGCCGCAGGCATCGGTGGGGCCGCTGCCGCGCTCCCACACGCGAACCGCTATCTCGTCGTCTCCGTTGACGGCAGTAAATTCGACGTTCACGCCGCCGGGGAAGAGCGGGCTCTTTTCGATGCGCGGCCCAAAGCGCATAAAGGTTTCATCGTCCACATTTTCTTTGCAGAAAATCACCGCGTGGGGGTTCCCCATGGAAACGGGGTGCGCAACAAAGCCCTCGCAGAGGATGGCATCGCCAAAAACGGGCTCCCCCATATCCACGGTCGCGCCCACGGCGACCCCGTTTTGTACTTCGACCGAAAGATACCGAACGCCCGATTTCGTCATGATCGCCATATCGGTTTTCGGGCAGATGCCGCTGTCGTACAGGTATTTCCCCACGCAGCGGATGCCGTTTCCGCACATCAGCGCCTCGCTGCCGTCGGCGTTGAAGATGCGCATGCGCGCGTCCGCATTTTCGCAGGGCTCGATCAATATCAGCCCGTCGGAGCCGATGCCGCGGCGGCGGCGCGATACCGAAACGGAAAGGGCGGCGGGGGCCTCGGGCACTTTCTCATGGAAGCAGTCCACATAGACGTAGTCGTTTCCCAAGCCGTGCATTTTCGTAAAGCGCATGGTGTTATTCCTCCGAATATCCCTTGACCGTGAGCGAGAGCGCCTTTTTGCCCGTCAGGGCTTGCGTCCGCGCGTCGGGCTGCACGTCCGACACGTACAGCGTATAGAAGTCGCCCTCCGAGACGCGCTCGCCCGCGTCGTTCACGACCGTAAAAGCGCGCCGATCGATCGGGATGCAGACCGTCTTCTCCTCGCCCTTTCGCAATAAGACCTTTCGGAACGCGCACAATGCGGCAAAGCGCGGCGCGTGCTTTGCGTTTTCCGCGCGGATATACACCTGAACGGGCACTTCGCCGTCCATTTCGCCCGCGTTTTTGACCGTCACGACAAGTTCCCCATTGCGGAAGCGCGCATCCGAAAACGCGAACGCGGTGTAGCTCATGCCGTAGCCGAAGGGATAGAGCGCATCGCCCTTGAAATAGCGGTACGTGCGGTTTTCCATCGAATAGTCGGAAAAATCGGGGAGTTCCCGAACGCTTTTATAAAACGTCACGGGGAGCCTGCCCGAGGGATTGTACCTGCCGAACAGGATGTCCGCCGCCGCGCTGCCGCCCGCCTGCCCCGGGTACCATGTCTGCAGGATCGCGTTTCCGCCCTCGATGCGCACGGCACTCCCCGAGGCGTTGAGCACGACGAGCGGCTTCCCCGCCCGAATCAGCGCGTCCAAAAGCCGCCTCTGCGGCATGGGCAGTTCCAAATCCGCCTTGTCGCCCGCGGCGAACAGGTTGGACGGATCGCCCTCTTCGCCCTCCAAACACGGGTCGAGCCCCAGGCACAAAACAGTCACATCGGCAACTTCCGATGCGGCGACGGCTTCCGAAAGCCTGTCGTCCTTCTCGCCGCTGTCGCTCGAGAAGTCCTTGTAGAGATGGCAGCCCTCCGCAAAGAACACGCGCGCCCTGCCCTCGCACACCGAGCGAATCCCCTCGAGGAAGGTGGTGTAGCGCGAGGACGTGCCGTTGTAGTTGCCTTCGAGCACGGTCTTGCTGTCGGCATTGGGGCCGATGACCGCGACGGATGCGATCTTCTCCAAGTCGAGCGGCAGGATGCCGTCGTTTTTGAGCAGCACCATGGAGGCGAGCGCCGCCTCTTTCGCGAGCGCGGCGTGTTCGTCGCAGTCGTTGACCTCGAAGGGGATATCGTCAAATGCGCACTCGGTATCTCCCAGCGTGCCGAGCAGATACCGCGCGGTCAGCGCGCGCACGGCGGCGCGCGTGAGATCGTCGTCCGAAACGAGCCCGTCGCGATAGGCGGTGATGAGATGCCTGTATGCCCCGCCGCAGTTGATGTCGCAGCCGGCTTTGAGCGCGAGCGCGGCGGACTCCTCGACGGTGTCGGTCACCTTGTGGTGCATATGGATGTCCATGATCGCGCCGCAGTCGGAAACGACGTGCCCCTGAAAGCCCCACTTCCCGCGCAGCAAATCGGTCAGGAGCGCGTAACTCCCGCAGGCGGGTTCCCCGTTTACGCGGTTGTAGCAGCCCATGACGGCTTCGGCTTTCGCTTCCTTCACGAGCGCCTCGAACGCGGGAAGGTAGGTTTCGTACATATCCTTTTCACAGACGCGCGCATCGAAGCCGTGCCGATCCTTTTCGGGCCCGGAGTGGACGCAGAAGTGCTTCGCGCACGCGGCGGCGAGGTACGTATCGCCCTCGCCCTGCAGCCCCTTTACGAACGCCACGCCCGTCGCGGCGGTGAGGTGCGGGTCCTCCCCGTAGGTTTCGTGGCCGCGCCCCCATCTGGGGTCGCGGAAGATGTTCACATTGGGCGACCAAAACGTAAGCCCCTTGTAGCGCCCCCTGTCGCCGCGCGCCTTGGCGGCATTGTGCTTCGCCCGCCCCTCCATGCCGACAGCGCGGGCGATTTTGCCCATGCGCTCGACATCGAACATCGCAGCGAGCCCGATCGCCTGCGGAAACACGGTCGCCGTGCCGTTTCGCGCCACGCCGTGCAGCGCCTCGTTCCACCAGTTGTATCGCGGAATGCCCAATCGGTCTATGGCATCCGCCTCAAAGCAGAGCTGGGAGATCTTCTCCTCCGGCGTCATCCCGGAGACGAGTTGTTTCGCTTTTTCCGTCGCAGCGCGCCTGTCCACGGCTGATCCCTCCGTCGTTTTTGAAAAGTATACCATTTTCCCCGTCCGATTACAAGCGTTTCGGGCATAAAAAACGCCCCGTCGATCAAACGGGGCGTCGCTCGGTATGTCACTCCTGCGGCGTTTCCTCGGGCTGAGCCGCTTCTTCCTGTATTTCTTCTTCCTCCGGCTCCGGCTGCTCGACTTTCGTTCCGCACTCGACGCAGAACTTCGCGTTTGCGGCGAGCGTCGCCCCGCAGTTGGCGCAGCGGTTGCGGTTGCGCTTCTTGTCGATGGCGCGCTGCAGCTGGGAATGCTCCGCCAGCAGCGAATCGATGCGCTCGCAGAAGGCGTCCGCCGTCTCAAAGGATTCCTTCGAGCCGCGCGCGGTATAGTATGCCTTGCCGACCTGCCCGTACAGGCGTTCTATCTCCTGATTGATGTCGGAGAGCTGTCCGTTCATCTTGGACAGTTCCGCCGCTTCCGCAGCCTTTTGCGTAACGGATTTTGCCGTATCGGAAAGCATTTTACCGATACTCTGTAAACTGGCCATAGCACGTTCCCCTTTTCATGATAGTATGCATACATTGTACAGAATCGCGCGGGAAAACGCAAGCGGTTTCCGTGAAAAATCCAAAAAATTGCATATTTTCGTCACATTGTCTCTTCTTCGCAGATGGCGGCACTCCCCGCAGCACCCACGCCGAGCCGATCTACGCCCATATCGACGTACAGTTTCGCGGTCTTATAGTCGCGGATGCCGCCGGACGCCTTCACCCTGATGCGCCCTTTCGCCGTATCGAGCATGATTTTGACCGCCTCCACCGTCGCGCCGCCGGTTGCGAAACCCGTGGAGGTCTTCACGAAATCCGCGCCCGCTTGGACAGAGATTTCCGTTGCCTTGGCGATCTCCTCGGGATTCAGGAAGCACGTTTCAAAAATGACCTTGACGGGCACGTTTTTCGCGTGCGCCTGCGCAACCACGCGCTCAATCTCGTCCTTCACAACGTCCCACCTGCCGCTTTTCGCCGCGCCGATGTTCATCACCATGTCGATCTCAAACGCGCCCAGCGCCGCATATTCCGCGGCTGCCGCTTCCTTTGCCGCCGCGCCGCCCGCGCCGTGCGGAAAATCGAGCACGCAGCATACGTCGGTATCCGTGCCGCTGCACATCGAAAGCGCGAGCGCGATGTTTGCCGGCTGCACGCACACGGTGCGCACGTGGTATTTGAGCCCGAGCGCGATATCGCGCCGAACCTCTTCTTCCGTCATGTTGGGCTTTAGGATTGCGTGGTCGATATATCTTGCGATTTTCATAAGCATTCCCCCGTTTTGTCTTTTCATAAAGTATAGCACACAAAGGCGTTTCTTGCAAGTTCGCCCCCGTTATGCTATACTGAAAAAAACAAACGGGGAGATGCGTGCGTATGACGGGGAAAGAGCGCATGTCGCACATTTTACGGCATGAAACGGTGGATAGGATCGGGCTGTACGAGCATTTCTGGGGCGACACCATGCACGAATGGGTAGAGCAGGGTCATTTGCGCGAAGGCGCTTGTCTTGAGGATGAATTCGGCTTCGATATGCAGGAATGCTGGGCGTTCAACCTGATGGCGGATTTGGACTTCTCGCCGAAGGTGGTTGCCGAGGACGCGGAAACCGTCACCATGCTCGACGGCAACGGCGCGACGCTGCGCCGCCACAAACTGCACGACACCACGCCTGAGCACATCGATTTTTCCGTGCGCGACAGGGAAGGCTGGGAGAAGATCAAGCCGCTGTTGATGCCCGACGCGCGGCGCATCAACTTCGAGGCCTACCGCAACGCAAAAGCCGCTGCGAAAGCAGCTGGGCGGTTTTTCGTATGGAGCGGCATCAACGCCTTTGAGTGCATTCACCCCGTGTGCGGACACCAGTATATGTTGATCGGCATGGCGGACGACCCCGAATGGGTGCACGATATGGCGATGACCTACGCAAACCTCACCATAGCGCTGCAAAAAATGCTGTTTGAAAGGGAAGGGCTTCCGGACGGCATATGGTATTACGAGGACATGGGCTACAAGGGCAGCCCCTTCATGTCGCCAAAGATGTATCGGGAAATCATCAAGCCTGCGCACGTCGCGACATTTTCCTTCGCGCACTCGCTGGGGCTTCCCGTGATCGTCCACTCGTGCGGCTTTGTGGAGCCGTTCGTGCCCGACCTCATCGAAGCCGGCATGGACTGCCTGCAGGTTATCGAGGTCAAGGCGGGGATGGACCCGCTGCGCCTGCACGAGAAATTCGGCGACAAAATCGCACTCATGGGCGGAATCGACGTGCGGACGCTCTATACCAACGACCGCGCCGCAATCGACAGAGAGTTGGAGGGCAAGATTCCGCAGCTCATGCAGGGCTATAATTTCGTATTGCACTCCGACCACTCGATCCCGAAAACCGTAAAGTATGAAACCTATCGCTATTTCATCGAAAAGGGGCTGACACTGGGCACGTACTGATTTTTATGCGTAATTGCCGAAATCGTTCCTCGGGTCGCGGCTGCGCCGCGTCACGCCGTCGTCCGGCAGGAACTCGATCTCCAATTTGTCAAACGGCACGTCCTCGATGAAATGCTCCCCGAGGAACCACGTGCGGCGAAACTGCGCGTATTCCTTTTCGTGCTTTTCGAGCCACATGGGCACGGGGATATCCATTTCGCGAAGGAGCTCCGCGAGCTTTTCCTTTTCCTCGCCCGCGCCGCAGGGGATCGTCTCATGCCGCGCGATGCGATGGTGCGTTATGACCTTGACATAGAGTCTGCTCATGGAAAAATCGCCTTTCGATATAAAAATGCGGGATGCCGTGCGAAAGCAGGCATCCCGTTTTGCTGTGCGGAATCAGGCGCGAACCTTCTTCAGGTTGACAAAGCGCGGGAGACCGTTTTCGTAGGTGAGCTGCGTCTGCCCCTGAATGAGCGGGAGCGCGTAATCGACAAACGGCTGCAGAACGCCGTCGCCCTCTTCGTTGATCCACTCGCGCGGAACCTTCTTTTCGGTGTTCGCGACGACGGTCAGGTCGAACAGTTTCGTATTGCATACGTACTTGCCGTCCACATAGCTGCGCTCGAAGCCGACCATCTTGTCGGTAATGCCGTTTACGGCGTTTTCGACGGCGGCTTTGCCCGCGGAGAACGATTCCTCGATGTCTGTCTGGGAAGCGCAGTGCGCCGCGCAGCGCTGCAGAAGGCTCAATTCGATGCCGCGCACCTTCGCGCCGGTGGCCTTTTTGCACTCGTCGGCGAGGAAGGCTGCGAGCCCGCCCAGCTGCTTGTGGCCGAACGCGTCGACGGAGGCATCGCTTGCGGCGTATTCGGTGATGAACTTGCCGTCCTTGTCGTGGATGCCTTCGGACACGGCGACGAGCACGTGGTGGTTCTTCTTATACAGGTCGGACACCTTGTCGATGAATTTCTTCATGTCGAAGGGCACTTCGGGCAGATACACCAGGTCGGGGCCGTTTCCGGTGATCGAGGCGAGCGATGCGGCGGCGGTCAGCCAGCCCGCGTGGCGGCCCATGCACTCGATGATGGTGATCATGCCCTTGTCGTACAGGCCCGTGCCCGGCACGCCCACGCGCCTGGC
>CAYFRC010000009.1:3874-20540 GCA_964345325.1 uncultured Oscillospiraceae bacterium | reverse complement strand
ATGGTACATTTTTGTCTCGTTCATCGCCATACCCCTCCGCTATTTGATGTACATACAGTATATCACAAAAATCACCGATTGAAAAGACTTGTCGTATCCCTTCAAAGCGTGTATACTATATCCGAAGGACGGTGAAACCATGATCGAAGAGATTTTTATCGATACACTCGAGGACGTGATGCAGCTTTTGATGGAGCAGGAGCGCAACCAGGACAACCACCGCTACCGCTCAAGCTTCCTGTATCGCGGCATGATCGACGCAAATTTCCACCTGTGCACGAGCCTTTCGCGCAACTGCAAGAGCAAGCAGTGGCAGCTGGAACCGGCGATCCTGCGAAATTTCGTAAAATACGCAGAGATCGTTAACCCGACGCTCGAACAATCTGTATGGAAGCAGATGATCACCGGGCAGCACTATGGACTTCCCACGCGGCTCTTGGACTGGACGCCCTCGCCGCTAATCGCGCTGCACTTCGCAAACGATGTGCGCACGCTCGACCATTTGGACAACCGCGACTGCCTGATTTGGCGAATCGACGGGCAGGACATCAAGCGCGGTCTGCCCGATCGCTACAGAAAAGCCTTGGACGAGGACGACACGTTCATTTTTGACGTGAAAAAGCTCACTTCCGTCGTGGATACGCTCGAGCAATACGACCGCGATATGGCAGACCGTTCGATGATGATTCTGGAGCCGCCCTCCACGGACCAGCGCATCATCAACCAATATTCCTTCTTCTCCGTCGTGCCGCGCGGCATTGAGGATGTCGAAAGCTATCTTGCCGAAAACACAGCGCGGACGCGCAAATACATTATTTCGCGCAACATCCGCTGGGACATCCGCGATCTGCTCGACCAGTTCAACATGAACGAACGCATCATCTACCCCGGGCTCGATGGGCTTTCAAAGTGGATCGCGCGGTATTACTTCGTCAGAGAATGAGGAACTCGTGGTCCACGGGGCATACGTTTTCTTTCGTTTTGATCGTGCGCGAGGCGAGGATGCTCCCCAATTCCGCCGCACGGCACAGCGTCGCGCCCTTCTCCCACGCAGCGACGGCCGCCGTAAAAAACGCATCGCCCGCGCCCGTGGTGTCGACAACCTTCGTCGGCACGGCGCGAACGATGCCGCTCTCCCCCGAGACCGAATCGTAGCATACCGAGCCGTATTCGCCGAGGGTGATGATCATGCGGCGAATGCCGCGCTTGGCCATTTCCTGTTTGAGGATGGCGAGCACCTCCTCCGGCTTTTGCGGATCGAGCGTGCGGAACAGGAGCGACCCCGCCTCGATTTCGTTTAGGATAAACAGGCTCGTATCGCGCAGGAAGTCGGGACGGCACAAAATCACGTTCATGTTCCCCACGACAGCGTAGACTTCTTTTTTGTGCGATTTTGCGATGCGAAACACCTTTTCGGCGATCGATTCAATGAGGTCGATCTCGAGCACGACATTTCCGCACGCCTCCATGATCGAATCGCCCTCTTTGTCAATCAGGCTTTCGAGCGCGCGAAAGTCCGGCTGTTTGGAGATTGACGCGGCGAGCGCGCCCGTCTCGTCGAAGATTGCCATATACAGCCCCATGCCGTTTTTCGGCATGCACGGAGTATTGCAGCCCGACGCCGCGCTCCAAAAGCCGCTCCTTAACGCTTTGACCGAGTGCGCTGTCCTCAAGCATCGTCACAAACAGCGCATCCGTCCCGATGTTTGCGAAGTTTTCCGCGATGTTTCGGCTGACGCCGCCATGCATCGTAAGGACAGATCCGACATTGCGCCCCGTCGGCAGGTATTTCCCGAAGGGAAAGCCCTTGAGATCCACAAACACCGCGCCAAATATCGCGATCGGCGCCACAGAAAATCCCCTCCCTATAGCATTTGTACGTGAAACACAAAGGCCTCGGGGCGTTTTCGCCCCGAGGCTTGCGCTCTGTGGGATTAGTTGTGGAACATTGCAGCTGTCATGGCTTCGTAGCTCTGATAGCCCTTCGCGCGCGCAAACTGCGCCTGACGGACTGCCAGAACCTCGTCGAGGCCTGCGGCTTTCAGCTCTTCAATGTACTGGTCGATATCGTCGACGGAGTACACGCCGAGCGCGAGGTTCGCGGCGATTTCGCGGCTTGCGGTGGCGAGATCGGTGCTGTACTGCGCGATGATCTCATTTTCTTCCGCAGTGCCGAGCGCGTAATAGCCGGTGTTGTCGTTGGGCGTGCGGGGTGCATAGTCTATCGTAGCGTACTCATAGTCGCCCTTCTCCTTCCAGCCGGCTTCCACGGTGCGGCTGATTTCCTCAGCGCGCTCGTTGTAGTTGTAATCGGGCAGCAGGAACTTCAGGAAGTTGTTGAAGATCGCAGCGCCAAGTTCGCCCATCTGGTTCGCGGACATGCCGGGGTTCAGGCGATGGTTGGTGCCGTCCGGAAGCACTTCGTAGTTCGTGCCTTCGACGCCCCAGCGCATGAGCTGAGAGCACTTTTCGCCGTACAGCACGTCAAACAGCTTCGCGACGCTTTCGATCTTGTCTTGCGCGCTGCTGGAGACGCAGTAGCGCATGTAGACCAGATAGGGGGTCTCCTCGGAGTAGAAGGGCTTCACGCCTTCAACTGCCTCGATGGGATAGATGCCGATGAGATAGGCATCGGGGTTGTTGCCGGCGCGCATGGTGGCTTCGAGGTAGGTGCCGACCGGATAGTACTGTTCGCCGGCAACCTGGTCGCTCGTCAGCAGCGCGGAATCGGAGTTGTCCGTGCCGATGAAGTCCGGAGAGATGAGGCCTTCGCTGACGAGCTGGTTAATGTAGGTGAAGTATTCCTTGATCGCGGGGGAATACCACGCAGACTCAACGCGATCCTCTGTCAGGTTGCAGCCGATGGCGGTGTCGTCGCAGGTCGGAATGCCGAACCACAGGTTGATGCCGCAGGAGAAGCGGGAAGCGTCTTCCACGAGCACCTCGTCCTTGTCGCCGTTGCCGTTCATGTCGTTCTCCTGGAACGCGCGAATGGCATTCGTGAACTCGTCAAGCGTGGTAGGAACAGGCAGGTTCAGCTTGTTCAGCCAGTCGAGGCGGATGGTCATGCCGATGGATGTGCCGGCGTTGGTTCCGTTGAGCTGGTTGAGCTGGATGCGGGGCAGCCAGAAGAAGTTGCCCTCGGTATCGGAGATCAAAAGGCGCGCCCGATCGCCGAAGCCGCCGTACCAGAAGTCCTTCGCGGGACCCGCGGAGTATTCCAAAACGTCGTTAATCTTCAGGATCATGCCCATGTCGGCCATCTCCAAAAGATCCGGAACCGCGGTATGCCCGCCGTAGAAGAGGTCCGGAATCTCGGTCGCGGAGGCAAGGCGGGTCTGGATGGTGGTCTTGTACTGGTCGGAATCCACGATGCATTCGAAATCGAGTTCGAGTCCCGCTTCGTTCCACAGTTTCTTGGCTTCGTGCCAAACGACCTGGTTCTCGCGGTTCGTAAATCCGCCCGCGCCATTGGGGTTGTTGTCGAAGCCGAGCACGGAGATGTGTACAAGCTCGGCCTGCTCTGCGTGTACGCTGAACATGCATACGGAAAGGATCATGCACAGCGCAAGCGCGATGGACAGGGTTTTCTTCATAAGATGAGCCCTCCTTTTTTATTTCCAACGCTTTCGCGGTGGATACGAATAGAAGATATGATGCGTTATCCCTTGAGGGAGCCGACCATGACGCCCCGGATGAAATACCGCTGCAGGAAGGGATACGCAAAGATGATGGGGAGCGTCGTAAAGATGATCATGGCGTACTTGAGTTGGTCGTTTGACATCTGCCGCGCGACCAGTTCCTCCATTTCCGCCATGGTCACGGAGACGGTGAGGTTTACGGTCTGCTCGATCAAAACGCGCCGCAGATACAGCTGCAGGGGCTGCAATTCCACATTGGGGATGTAGATCATCGCATCGTACCAGCTGTTCCAACGGGACACGAGCGTATAGATGGCGATAACGGCGAGGATGGGCTTCGCATTGGGGATATACACTTGGAACAAACACTGGTAGTTGTTCGCGCCGTCGATCTTAGCGGCCTCGCGCAGCTCCTCCGGGATGGAGGCGAAATACGTGCGCGTGAGGATGATATACCAAATGCTAAAGGATGCCGGGACGATGATCGCCCATATGTTGTTGTACAGCCCGAGCTTCGTCTGCAAGATGAAGGTGGGGATCAGCCCTCCGCCGAAATACATGGGGATCAGCAGGAAGAAGTTGATTGCCCTTTTCCCGATGAGCTTTGGCGATGTCAACGGGTATGCGCACAGGGAGCAGGTGACGAGCATCAGCGCCGTCGGGATGATAGTGTAGATGATCGTATTTCCATATGCCTTCCACATGGCACTGTCGGTGACGATGCGCTTATACGCCTCCAGATACAGCCCGTTTTCGGACAGCGGCACCCAATAGGCGTTCATCTGCTGCGCGTGGATCGGGTCGGACAGGGATGTCGTGAGGACGAACCACGTCGGATACAGGCATATAAACGCCAAGAGCGCCACGATGATGAAGATGATGATGTCGCCCGCAAGCGTCCCTTCGCGGATGAGGTTTTTGTTCTTTTTTGCTTTGACGGTTCTTTCCATATCTTCTCCCCTCCTTACCAAAGCCCGGTGCCGGACAGCTTGTTGGATGCCATGTTCGCGCCGAACACCAGAATGAAGTTTACAACCGTCGAGAACAGGCCGATCGCAGCGGTCTGGGAGAACTTTCCGCCCTGAATGCCTTCGCGGTAAATGTAGGTGCCGATGACGTCGGCGGTTTCATAGGTTGCGGAGGTATAAAGCAGAAGAATCAAATCCGTGTTGCTGTTAAGAAGGCCGCCGACCGCCATGATCAGCATGATCGCGATGGTGGACTTGATGCACGGCAGCGTCACATACCACACCTGCTGCGTTCTGGTCGCGCCGTCTAATTTTGCCGATTCGTACAGCGCCGTATCGATGGCGGTGATGGAGGACATGTACAGGATGCTGTTGAAGCCGAAACTCTTCCACACGTTTGTGATCGTGTAGATGACGGGGAATGCCGCCTTGTTCGTTCGCCACGCTACGCGGTTTCCGCCCAGCATGACGGAGATGTTGTTCACAAGGCCGTTCGTCTCCGTAAACGAAACGACGAGACCCGCGACGACGACCATGGAAACGAAGTACGGCAGATACGAAGCCGTCTGGAAGAACTTGCGCCAGCGCGCGGAGCGCACCTCGTTCAGAAGGAGCGCGAACAAAATCGGCATGGGAAAGCCGAAAATCAGGTTGTACAAACTCAGCTTGATGGTGTTTCCCATGAGCCGCCCGAAATACTTGCTGTTGAAGAACTTGATAAAGTGTTCCAGCCCTACCCACTTCGTGCTCCCGTCAAAGGAGAGGAAGGGGCGGCCCGGTACGTATTTTTGGAAGGCGATCACGATGCCGTACATCGGCACATAGCAGAAAATGAGGATCAGAAGGAGCACAGGGAGCATGATGGAGTATAGCTCTAAATTCTCGCGGAGCAGGTCATGATTCATTTTGCGCCTACGCAATTGATTGTCAGTTAATGTCCGCATCGTATTCCCCCATTCCTATTGTATCACAATTAAATTGTACCACGCGCTCCATTTCTTGTCAACACGCTACTTTCCTTTATACAAAAGTATTTCAGGTTTTACAGCGTCGGGAAGGAATTGTTTCTAATTTTCGAACCCACTTTCCGCTTGCAAGGGGAGCGCATATCTGCTATAATGCCGTAAAAACACAAAGTTGCGACAGGGGGAATCGCGATGCGGAAAATCGCAATCATCGGCGCGGGCAGCATCGTCTTTTGCAAGACGCTCATTCTGGACACCCTGGCCGCTGAGGGGCTTGAAGACACACACTTCGCGCCCATGGCGCCCTCCACGAACCACCCGAAGGACGTGCTCTCTTTTTTTGAACGGGTGAAGGAAAAAAACGGGCTCTCTGCCACGGCATACATCACCACCGACCGCGCGGATGCGCTTTGCGGCGCGGACTACGTCATCGCGACGTTCCAAATCGGCGGGATGGGCGCGTATCGCGCGGACTATGAAATCCCCATGCGGTTCGGCGTAGACCAGTGCATTGGCGATACCCTGGCGCCCGGCGGCATCTTCCGTGCGGCGCGCGCTATCCCCGTCATGATCGATCTCGTGCGGGACATGGAGCGCCTCTGCCCGAATGCGCTGCTCCTCAACTACGTCAACCCCAATGCGATGGTGTGCTGGGCGATCGGCGAAGCGACGGAGACGATCCAATACGTCGGACTCTGCCACGGCGTGCAGACGACGCTCGACCTGCTCTCCGGCTACGCGGGCGTACCCAAGAGCGAGGTGGATTTTCTCTGCGCGGGCATCAACCACATGGGCTGGTTTTTGAAACTATCCCACAAGGGGTGCGACCTGTACCCCGACCTCAGAGAGAAATTCGAACGCCCCGAATACTACGCAAACGAAAAGGTGCGCGGCGAAATGTTTCGGCAGTTCGGTTACTTCATGACCGAATCCACGGGGCATTTGAGCGAATATCTCCCCTACTTTCGCAAGAATCGCGACGTGCTGGACAGGTTTTGCGACGAACCCATGTTCGGCGGCGAGTCCGGCGCGAACCTGAAGTTCACGGAATACGTGCAGGAAAAACTGCGCGGGCGCGACATGCTCGCAAACGAGGATACGGCTCTCCCGCCGCGCTCCGTCGAATACGGCTCGTATATCATCGAGGCGCACGCGCTTTCAAAGTCCTTCCGCTTCAACGGTAATGTGCGCAACATGGGCATGATCGAAAACCTGCCCTTTGACTGCTGCGCGGAGGGCCCCATGATCGCGGATGCGACGGGGCTGCACAGGACGGTCGTCGGAAAACTGCCCCCGCAGTGCGCCGCGCTCACCCTTTCCAATATCAACGTGCAGCGCATGGCGGTCATCGCAGCGACGGAGGGAAATACGGAAGCGCTCGTGCAAGCCTGCGCGCTCGACCCACTGACTGCCGCATCGCGCCTTTCCCTGCCCGAAATCCGCGAAATGGCAACCGCGATGCTGGAATTTCAGCGCGAATACCTGCCGCAATTTGCGGGAAAGACGATTCGCCCCACGCCCTTCATCTCCGTTCCGGCAGATACCGTCCGCGCAAAGGTGCCCGTGGACCCCGCGCTCGCCATCAATGCGCGCTTTGCGGAGCTCGCGAAATGAGCGCGTTTGAACTGGGCAGCGCGCGCAAATGGGCGGAGGAGATTCGAAAAGCGGCGCTCTTCCCCGGCGCGGTCGCCATCGACGCCACGATGGGAAACGGCGGCGACACCGCGCATCTCGCATCCCTCGTGGGCGAAACGGGCAGGGTGTACGCCTTTGACGTGCAGGAGGAGGCGCTCATCCGCACGCAAAAGCGGCTTGAAGAGGAAAACCTGCTTTCGCGCGTATCGTTGATATTGGACGGGCATCAAAACATGGCAAAATACGTCAGGGAGAGCGTCGATTGCATCGTATTCAACCTCGGCTGGCTCCCGAACGCCGCGCACGAGGTGTTTACGCGCGTCGATACGACGATTCCCGCGCTCGATGCCGCGCTATCGCTGCTCAAAAAGGGCGGCGTGCTCACCGTGTGCGTCTATCCAGGGCACGAGGAAGGCGCGAGGGAGTACGAAGCCGTGCGCGCGTGGGCGGAGCAGCTTCCGCCCAAAATCTTCCAGTCCCGCGCGACCCTGTATTGCAATCAACCGAAAAATACGCCCGCGCTGTTCGCAGTGCAGCGCATCGGCTTTTGAAAGAGGACATCATGCAGTTTTTCTTCGCCCCGTTGGAAGGCGTAACCACCTTCTTATACCGCAACGCGCACAGGCAGTTCTTTTCCGGGATCGATCGGTATTACGCGCCGTTCGTCTCCCCCACATCCACCAAGCGCCTTACCGCAAAGGAGATGCGCGACCTTTTGCCCGAGAACAACCGCGGCGCGGAAGTCGTTCCGCAGGTATTGACGAATAACGCCGAATACCTGCTCTTCACGGCGGAAAAGCTGCGCAAGATGGGGTACGATGCCATAAACCTCAATTTGGGGTGCCCGTCGCGCACGGTCGTCACAAAGAAAAAGGGCTCCGGCTTTTTGTCCGACCCTTCTATGTTGTACGATTTTCTGCAATCCGTCTTTCATCGAAAGCAGTTTCCGCTCTCCGTAAAGGCGCGCATCGGCGTTTTGGACGAGGCGGAATACCCGAAACTGCTCGAAATTTTCCGCGTCTTCCCCTTTTCGGAATGCATTTTGCACCCAAGGCTGCAAATCGATCTATACAAAAACACGCCGCGCATGGCGGCGTTCGACGCGACGCTTCAGGATGCGCCGTGGCCCGTCGTATACAATGGGGATCTCTTTACGGAGCGGGCGTTTTTTGCGTTTTGCGACGCGCATCCGTCCGTCCAATCGGTCATGATCGGGCGCGGACTCATCGCAAATCCCGCGCTCGTTCGGCAGCTTCGCGGCGGAGACGCGCTCACGAAGGACGAATTGTACGCCTTTTGCGAGCGGCTTTTCTCAGAATATACGGCGCTCTACATGGGCGATGCGCGAAATGCGATGTACCGCATGAAGGAGCTTTGGTTTTACATGGGCACATTGTTTCAGGACGCGGAAAGGCTTTCCAAGAACATCCTGAAAGCCGCAAAGCCCGTGGAGTACGTCTCTGCGGTCGATCGGTTGTTCCTTGAAAAGCCCTTCCTGCCGAAATCGGAATTGGGGTTTCATCCGCGATAAATCAGATGCCGGGATTCGGTAAACCCTTGGAGTACTGCTTCAGCTTTTCGATCAACCTCGCCTTGTCCGCTTCCTGCCTCATGAGAACGGGCTGCCACTTGCTGAGTTTTCCGGGTTCATCCGTCTGGAAAACTCCGATAATCGTTTGATTTGCGGCTTCTGCGAAGTCCGGGTAAATCTTAAAAGTCTGCTGGTAGAGCATGGTGTCGTTGTCGCCTGCCCTGCCGCCGCTGATCAGATTGCCCAACCCGTATACGATGTATTTGCCGTTGTAGTATTCAATCCCGCTTAAGCAGTGTGGTCCGGCGCCAACGACAATGTCCGCGCCGGCATCTACAGCACCTCGGGCATTGTTCTTCATAATATTCGATACGGCACGCGAACCGCTTTTTTCGCCCCAATGGAAATAGACAATCAGAAGATCGCACTGATCGCGCATAGCTGCGGTACGCCTCTTGACGACATTCAGGCTGTCCAATGCTTTGAAGAAGCCGATCAGACCGATGGTTTTGCCGTTTCTCTCAATCGTCTTGCCTTCGTGGTCGCACCAAGTGACATTCGCGTTGCTTAGAACTGCCTTTGTCTCCGCAACACCGGCTTTCCCGCAGCCCCCCACCATGTTATTGCGGATGGACACGGCATCTACACCACCCGCTGAAAGTGCCCGCACGTATGCCGGCTCTCCACGGAAAACATGCGATTTTTTTGCGGTGCTTTTCCAATCTGTTTTTGTTGTAAGAGGACCTTCGAGGTTTACGACTGTGAGGTCGTCGTTCTCGAAGACTTCCTTTAGAGCTGCAAATACAAAACCCGGATTACCGTTGTTATCTGCCAGGTATTGCTTAAATCGCTTAAGCGTGCCGTTCGTCTTCGCGCCTCTTCTCGGTTCGCCGCCGAGTACCACATCGCCGCCAAAGGTGACTTTGATTGTCTCGTAGCTTCCGCTTCGCACGTAGAGAAGCTGTGTATCGCTTTTGGTTCCGTTCTGTACCGTCGCCGTAATCGTCGCGATACCGCCGCCCACGGCCTTTGCAACGCCCGTGGTGGGGTCGATCTTCACGATGCTTTCGTTGTCGCTCGACCAAATGATGTCCTTATACGAGGCGTTGGTCGGCGAGAGTTTCGCCGTCATGGCCATGGTCTCTCCGACATCGAAATATACACTCTCTCCCGCCACGATGGAAATCGATTTTACGCCGATCGCCTTGACCGTGATCTTGCAGGAGTCCTTCTTATTGCTCCCGTCCGTCGCTTTGGCGGTAATCGTCGCCTTGCCCTTGCCGACGGCGGTCACCGTTCCGTCCTGCGCAACGGTCGCAACCTTGTCGTTGCTGGTGGACCATTCGAGCACCTTGTTCTTCGCTACCTCCGGCGTTACGGCATGGGTGAGCGTAACGGAGTTGTTCAGCGATATCGTGAGTGCCGACCTTTTGATATTTACCTTGCTCACGAGAACATCCTTCACGACGATGTTGCACTTGGCAATCTTCGTGCCGGATTGCGCGATGATCATGCAGGCGCCGTAGTTTTTCCCGGTGACGTTTCCCAATTCGTCCACCGTCGCGATATCGGTATCCGTCGATGTGAAGGTAACGCCGTGCACCGCCGCTTTGGACGGATAAATCTTCGCCGTGAGCTTTCCCGTGGTATGGGGCGACAGCGCCATGGAAGATTTATTGAGCTTCACGCTCTTCACGGCTACCTTTGCCTCGACAGCCGCAGAAGCGGGCAGTGCCATTGCGAACAGCAGGCACAAAAGAGTAAGCCCGATGAGTATTCGTTTCATAATTGCGTCTTCCTCTCTTAGTCTCTGGGAATTGTGATATTGGAGCGGCTTTCGATCGCGCCGTATACCCTGTTTTTATCTGCGGCACTCGTATAGAGCATCGGCACGAGGTCGAGCGAGTCCGGGCTGGAGGAATACGCCGCAGGGATGACCCGAATGCGGTCGAATTCCGTATACCCGTCGTCGAACACGTAATGAATCTCCTGAAAGATGAAGGTGTCGTGATCGTTAGGATCCGTATTCTTCGGGTTTTTGATGCAGGAAATGAAATTGCCGAGGTCGTACACGATGTGCTTTCCATTGTACTGTTCGATTCCGTTTACCCTGTGCGTATGCGTGCCGAGTACCAAATCCGCGCCTGCATCGATCGCGGCATGCGCATAGGATCTCTGCTGGTCGCTTGGCGCGTTGTACTGGAACTCCGGCTCGCTCCAGTGCATGGAGACGATGAGGAATTTGCACTTCCGGGCGACCTTTCTGACCATACCCTTCACGCTCGATATCCTGTGGTCGGCGGTCGAAAAGCTCAGAAAGCCGAATTTTACGCCCTTTTTCGTGAGGAACGACGAGGATGTCATGAAATTTCTGCTCGCCACCACACGGTTTTTCCGGAGGGAGGCAAGCGTCTGTTCGTATCCCCCTATCCCCACATCGCGCGAATGGTTGTTCGAAACCGCTGCCGCATCGATCCCAACCTGTTTCATCGTCCGCGCGAAGCCGGGGTTGCCTACAATTACGAAGGGGGCGCTTCTATAATTTGTCTTCGTCGTGAGGGCGCACTCCAAGTTGACGACGGTCACATCGTCGGCCTTGAACACGGATTCGACGTTGCGGAAGATGTTCGCGAGGCCGCCGTTTTGATCGACGAGATCCTTAAAGCGCTTCCTGCTGCCTGGGTCTTTCGCGTATTTGTTGCCTACGGGGCGCAGGTCTCCACCCAACATGCAGTCGCCCGCAGCGGAAATGACGAGCCGCCGCGTGTTTTCACCCTTGACGCGAATTTTGCACTTCGCCTTGATTCTGCCCTTGTCGGAGGATGCGGTAATCGTCGCCGTGCCGCCGCCAACCGTGGTTACGAGGCCGTTTTCCACCGTCGCCACTTTGTCGTTGCTCGTTTCCCACACCACTTCGGGGAAAGAGGCGTTTTGGGGGAAAACCGTCGCCTGAAGCTGTACGGTCGCGCCCTCGTCTACCGTCACTGCTTTTTCATTCAGCTTCACGCTCTTGACCGGGCGGCGCTTGACCGTAATTTTGCAGGTTGAGAACTTGCCGCTGCCGTCGTTTGCGGTAGCTCTGATCGTGGTGCTCCCGTCCCGAAGGGGTGTCACGAGCCCGTTTTCATCCGCCGTCGCACCGGATCCGTTGCTGCTGGTAAATTTAACGGAGGCATCCTTCGCCGTGGGCGGAACGACCGCGCAGGTGAGCTGTATGGGGTTGCCAAAGTATACCGTAACGGATTTTTTCCTAAACTTGACGGAAGAAACCTTCACATCGTCCTTCACGGTGATGAGGCAGGAAGATTTTTTCCCGGAACCATCGAGCGATTCTGCGGTGATGCGCACGGGCTTCACCGTGTAGCCCTTTGCGGTAATGGTTCCATCTTGATCGACGGATACCCTTTCCGGATCGCTGCTCGACCAACTAAGCTGCGGGTTGGTCGCATTGGAAGGTTTGACCGTCGCCATCAGCTGAAAGGATTTATGCAGACAAATCGGAAGTGTTTTGTATGTAAGCGAAACGCTCTTCACCTTAATTACACCGGCCTCCGCGCCCGCGAAGGTCGACACAAAAAATACGAGAAGAAGCGCTATCGCCAATGGGAGTATCGTCTTTTTCATATGCATCCTCTGTCTTTCGATTATAAGTATCCAATGGTATTATACAATCGATCGTACACCCTGTCAATGTGTGCGATCAAAATATTACAATTCTGCTACAATTATTACCCCGCATCCGGAAATACCACGAGGTTCTCCCTGTCGTCCGCGCCCTCCCAGACGGTTTTCTCTGCATCATCCGCCTCGTCCAACACGTCGCCATAGGAAAGCGCATCGTAGCCGGTCGGCGCATAGTCTGCGTCGAAATCCACGACAAAGCACATCACGCTGTCGCTGTACGGCTCCTCGATCGGCACCGCGACGCGGCAACCGTCGTCCGTGGAGTACAGCACGGCGATATCCGTCTGCACGGAGAGCGTGAGCAGCTCCGGCAGGTTTTTCTTGGCGAACGCCTTCAGGGCTTTGCCCTTGCCCTTCATACCAAGAGCGCGCGCCGCCTGCGAGAATTCGCCGTAATTCATGAGCACGAGCGCATTCTTCGCCGTATCGAGCGCGGCATCCGCCGCCGATTCCGCAAAAGCGCCCGAACAAGCGATTACCGCACAGATTAAAATGAGTGCAATCCGTTTGCGCATACAAATCCCTCCGTTTTGCTTCTTTGACGAAACGGAGGGACGATTGGTTCAATATTGCGCCTGAATTTCGCTTTCCGAAAGGCGTATGGAGACGATAAACGGTTCCTCCCCTTCCACCCAGTGGCCGTAGGTCGTCGTCACGACGATGCCCTCCGGCAAGACCTCCACGCCCGGGTACGCACAGTCGCCCCACGTGTAGTGGTTTTCCATCAGGAGGAGTTTGAGCTTTCCGTCCCTGCCGTATAGGATGTCCTCAAACGAGCCGACCCACACAACCCAGCTCCCGTTCGTTGGGCTTCCCTTCGCCATGTCGCGGAAGGAGATAAACAGATCGCCGTTGTGCATGAATTTCGCGGTATGCCTGTCGCCCGTGAGGGAAAGCGGAAGTTCCCGCAGGAAGTGCCACGTCGCACCGTCGTCGTCCGATTCACACACAAAGGAGTTGTGTTTGCGGGAGTTTTCGCGCATCAGCATGAGGAGCTTCTTCCCGTCGGGCGAGGGGATGATGCACGGCTCGCACAAATCGGCATCGGGATGCGAAATGAGCGGAATGGGATCGCCCCACGTCTCCCCATCGTCATAGGAAAGGATTCCGTAGACGACAAAGCCGCTTTCGATGGGTTCCTTTTTGATATACCTTCCGTCGTCGTGGAACACGGCGAGCAGCGCCCCGTCCTTTTTTCGATAGAGATCCGATGCGAACACGATGCCGCCGAAATCTCCGACAGGCTCCAGTTCCGTCCACGTCATGCCCTCGTCGTAGGACTTCGCGATGCGCGCAGGGTACATCCCCGAAAACAGGAGCAGCTTTTCATCCGTAACGCGGTAGAGAATGGGGCACTCGAGCGATGTCGCGAACGATTCGGGAACGGGCAGGCGCTCCGACCACGTTCGGCCGCCGTCAAGGCTCTTTTTGTATTGGATCGCGCCCCTGCCGTGTGCAAGGGGGTAGACGCACAAAATCGTCTTTCCGTCCTTCAAAAGTGCTGTCGTCGGATGACCGAGGTATTGCCCCTTCTCCCGATCGACGATGGTGCGGACGGACGCATTTTCCCTATAATCTGCGATGCGCATGGTACTTCCCCTCCAAATGCAGGACGCAAATTCTCTCGCGTGCAGTTAGCCGATCTCTATGGTCGTTCCGATGCGGCAGTTTTTGTAAATCCACTCCGCATCCTCCGCCGATACGCGGATGCTGCCCTTTGAGACGCGCTGCGTGAGCGAGCCGTTGGCACCTTCGACCGGCTGCGCCGAATCCTCTCGGGCATAGAGAACGCTATGGATGTAATACTTGGTATTGAATACCGTCACATATCGCGCATAGGCGTGGTACATACGGAAATATGTCGATTGGGCGCGATGATCCTCCACGATAAAGGTTCCCGTCGGCGTCTCATAGCCGTCTTGTCCGGTGCTGCAGGGCATTTCGCGCGCCAGTTTGTCATACGTCTGCGTCGCGTTGTTCCATGCGAACGCGGACAGCACCTGCTTATCCAAATCCACATACAGCGAATACTCGCAATGCGCGGACAGCGCGCTCGGAGCGACGGAGCCAAAGAGGAGATTTTGCGTCTCCTTGTCTGCGATGCCAGTGGCGTTCAGCCCCGCGACCTTTTGAAACTGCGAAAGCGCCTCCTGTGTGCTCTCGCCGAACACGGAATCTACCTTCGAACGCCCGAGATACCCAAGCACGCACAGCCTTCTTTGAACGCGCAGCACCGTCCTGCCCTCGCTGCCCATGGAGACATCTCTCTCGTAGCGCGGAAAGCCCAGGGAGTTCAGTTCGTCGCAAAGGGCTTTGGAAACCTCGCCGTTCGGTTGGAACGAAGTTCCGCTCTTCCCTTTCAGGTAGCGCTGCAATTCGATCACATGCTCTCTCGTTCGCTTGCCGAAAAGCCCGTCCGGCGTTTCGAGCGTGAAGCCCAACATGCGCAGCCTTTCTTGAAGCAGCCGCACGTTTTCGCCGCTGTCTCCGTAGGCACAGGGGCGCACTTCCTCAAGCGGCGCCTCCGTGAACGTAGGCACGACGCGAACCGTGACTTCTTCTTCGGCAGGTTCTTCGCTTTCCCCGGTTTCGGAGGAAATGTCGTCTTCGGTCATGTCGTCGCCGTCCGTCGGCATATCCTCCGCCTCATCCTCCGGCGGAATATCGATGGAAATCACCTGATCGATGTCCGTTTCGGTCGGCAGGGTAACTTCGATATTGATCGTCTCATCGGGTTCCAGCGCGCGCGCGCCGATAAAGCTGCATAGTACAAGGCAAGCAATCAGGCAAAATATCCAACTCTTTCTCATGGTTCACGCCCTCGCCTGCGGGGATTCGGGCATGATCTGCATGAGTTCTATCGGATTCCCATCCGGATCATGAATCCAGCACTGCCAATTGAAGTCCTTACCCTGCGTCGGCTCCGAATCGATCGAAACGCCCGCACGCTTAAACGTCTCGCACGCCGCTATGCAGTCGTCCACGCGCAGGCACAGATGCATATAGCTGCCATTTTTCGGGATTTCGCCGTTTGCGTAGAAAAGCTCGATAAACTGCCCTTCCGCCACCTTGAGATATTCGATCCACGGTTCGCCTTTGTCGTTCGCAATGGAAAAAGCATGCTCCATGCCCAGCTTTCCGCAGTAAAAATCGAGCGATGCCTTCATATCCTTCACTACATATGCGGTATGCGCCAACGATACGATATGGCTCATATTCAATCCCCCCATACCTTTTATGGAACGTATTATACCGCGCATCGAAACAAATTGCAAGTCTTTTACGAAAGAATTGCGCACTTCAACCGGACAGAAAGGCGCCGCGGCAGTTTCGCCGCGGCGCCGAAAAGGAATACGGATTATTTGCCGGCCAGATAGTTGTCGAGCTGCGCCTGCGCATCGTCGATGCAGTCCTGAAGGCCTGCAGTCAAAAGCGCCTCGCGGAACTTCGGGATGAGGGTTTCGGGATCCTCGCCCGTGCCGGTGCTCAGCTGCGACATGTACTCGGACTTGATTGCGGCGATCTGCGCCAGCTGCGTGGTGCAGTTGCTGCTGTCCCAGGTGAAGCCGCAGATTGCGGAAACCTCGGCGGTCTCGCAAGCCTTAAAGTAGATCTCCCACTGGTTCATATCGGGTGCAGGAACCAGGCCATTCACCTGATCCTCGGAAACCTGGATCGCGGAGAGCTCGTAGTTGCCCTGAGAGAACGCCCACGGCGCGTAGTCGCCGGTCTTGGTCTTCAGGACGCCGCCCGCCGCGGGGCCTTCCTCGACGTAGTTCCAGTGATACCCCTGAACGCCGTAGCGGAGGGTGTCGCGATAGAGCCGGTCGGTGTTGACGAGTTCCTGATACTTCATCGCGAGTTCAAACCTCGCAAGGTCGTCCTCAAGCGTCACAGAGAAAGCGTTCATGGAGCCCTGCACGCCGTCGGTGGATACATAGGGGCCGGAGTAGCGCGCCATCTTCGTCGGATAGCCATTGGCGGGGCTGTAATCGTAGTGGTCCCACGCCTGCACGAAGCCGATGTGCATATGCTCCGCGTCGGTCGCGATGGAAGTCTCGGTAAGGGTCGCCGCATCGGGGTTTACAAGACCCATGGTGTACCATTTGTGCAGCGTCTTATAGCGCTCGACGACGGTGGGATCGTCCAAAATGGTGCATACCTTCGTATCGCCGAAGAGCACGCCGATCAACGCGGTGCGGTCGATGAAGTCGAAGGAGGTATCCATGCCGGGGGCGCCGC
>CAYFRC010000009.1:2967-3864 GCA_964345325.1 uncultured Oscillospiraceae bacterium | reverse complement strand
TGCCGGGGTATTCGTTGTCGCCCATGGTCGCCTTCCACGCGACCAGGAAATCGGTCATGTCGTCCCAAGAATCGATGATGTCCGGAATTTCAAAGCCCAGTTCCTTGGCGACTTCGGACGGATAGGTGATGAAGTTTTCGGGGGCGTAGTCTTTCTTTACGGGGATCGCATACAAGCCGCCGTTGGAAGATTTCGCGAGCTCCCAGATGTTTGCAGGCATCGTCTCGTACAGAGCCGGCGTCCACTCCTGAAGGTGCGGCCAAATGTCCGCGAAGAGACCGTTCGAAACGCCCTGATTGAAGTTGTTGTACCAAGAGCAGGTGAAGTACATGTCGAACACTTCGCCGGCGTTGATAGACAACTGCAGTTCGTCGTTGGTGAAGTACTGGATATCGACTTCGACGCCCAGCTTTTCGCGGGACATCTTGTTCAATTCCTCCAGCACCATCGCGTTATCGGTCGGAGCGGTAGAGCCGGTGCCCTGCGCCCAGGTGAGGCGGACGACATCCCCCTCGCCATTTGCCATGGAGAACGCGCCCATCGCGAACACCATGGCCAGTACAAGAACCATAGATATGAGTTTCTTCATGCGGAAACCCTCCTTATAGAATTATTACGAACGGCTTTGCCGCTGTAACCTGAAAGAATCATCCCTTCACCGCGCCGATCGTAAGACCAGAGACGAAGTATTTCTGGAAGAAGGGATAGCTGCATGCGATCGGGACGACCGCGACCATGACCATCGCCATGCGCACCGTCTCTGCGGGGATGTTGGCGACCTCCGTTCCCATGAACTGCTTGTTCCGCGTCAAAAACGCGATGTTGTTTTCGAGCGAGATCAAGACATACTGCAGCGGAAACAATTCCTGCACGTTGGAGGAGAGGTAGTATTTCGCC
>CAYFRC010000009.1:0-2950 GCA_964345325.1 uncultured Oscillospiraceae bacterium | reverse complement strand
GTAGGCGAAGGTGTAAAACAATCCGATCGTCGCGATCGCGGGGAGCGAGATGGGCAGCACGATCTGCACGAAGACGCGGATTTGCCGTGCGCCGTCGATCTTCGCGGATTCGATGATCGCCTCCGGCACCGTCGTCTGGAAGAACGTGCGCATGATGATGATGTAAAAGCTCGAGCAGCAGATCGGAAGGATCAGCGCCCAGTACGTATCCTTCAGCCCCAAAAGCTGCGCGTTGATCATGTAGCTCGCCACGAGGCCGCCGGAAAACAGCATGGGAATAAAGATAAACCACGTGAAAAAGCCGCGAAGGCGATAGTTCGGGCGGGAGAGCGCATAGCCCATTGTGGAGCAGAGCACGAGCCCGATCAGCGTTCCGACGGCGGTGACGCCGATGGAATTGAGAAACGCCCTTCCGATATACGCCTTTTGGCTCCAAAGATACTTATATGAATTCAGGCTGAATTCGGCAGGAAAATAGGAATATCCCTTCGTAGCGACGGAAGCCTCGCTCGAAAACGAGACGATCAGAACAAGCAGCGCCGGCAGAAAGCAGAGCAGCGCGAGGATGATAAACAAAATGCTGAACAACGCATTCGTCAGGGGTTTTACGCGCGTATAGTGTAGAATAGAACTGTTCTTTGCCATATTCAGCGCCTCCCCTCAAAACAGACCCGCATCGGGGTCGATTTTCTTGACGACGATGTTCGCAAGTACGATCGTGATGCAGCCGAATACGGACTGGAACAGCGACGCTGCGGATGCGAAGTTGATGTTGGGGTTCTCGAGCAGCGCCTCGTAGATGTACACGTCGATCGTGCGCGTAACTTCCTTGATTTGCGCGGAGTTGCGCGTCGCCTGATAGAACAGGCCGAAATCGCTTCGGAAGACGTTTCCGATCGCCATGATGAACATGATGGAGATGATGGGGCGAAGGAGCGGCAGCGTGATAAAGCGCACCTGCTGGCCCTTGCTCGCGCCGTCGATCAGGGCGGCTTCGTACAGTTCCGCATCGATACCGCTGATCGAGGCGAGGTATACCACCATGCCGTAGCCTAAGCCCTTCCATGAATTCAGGAAAATCAGAAAATACCTCCAGAAGTCGACGCGTTGATACCAGTTGACGCGCCAGTTTTGAACGCCAAAGGCGCGGACGGTGTTGTTGACGAGGCCGGAGTCAGTCGCGAGGAAGGCGTACACGAAGTAGCCGACGACGACCCAGCTCAGGAAGTGCGGCAAAAACATCGACGTCTGGCAAACCTTCGCGAGCCGCTTGCTGTACAATTCGTTGAACAGGATCGCCAGCGTAACGGGGAGCACGATCCCAAGGACGATGAAGATGATATTGTATACCACCGTATTGAGCATCATCGTCTTGAAGACCGAGTTCTTGATGAGGAACCGGAAGTTATCCAGTCCGCACCATTTGCTGTTTACGAACAGCGAATACAGGAAGCTCTTCCCGGGGCGCACCTTGTAGTTTTTGAACGCGATCACCACACCGAACATCGGGGCATAGCAGAAAATCAAATACCACAAAGTCGTCGGCAGGTGCAGCAGGAAAATCTCGAGCGAATCGAACGCGGATCCGCTGGTTCCCGCCATTTGGTTCTTTTTTGTTTTCTTTTTGTACGACACCAAACGATTGTCCCCCCTTGTCTCGTTATATCAATGTACCCATTTTAACATATGGGGCAAAAATTGTCAATACACAATCAACAAGATAAAGTGTATTATTTTGTATAACATTTACGAACAAAAAACGCCCCCGTAGACCTTGTGATCTGCGGGGGCATTGGAGCACACTTTTAGTCGTTCAGCGCGAGAAGTTTTTCGTTGATCGCGTCGAGCAAAGAGGTGTCGGGGGCTCCGACAAAGGAAGGTAGCGACCGGAACGCCTGCCGCAGTGTGCTTGCGCTCCAACGATTGCGCAGGGTGAAATTCGGGAACGCCTCCTTAAGCACGGCAACCGCCTCGGGAATCGCCGCGAGTTCGTCCAGCGGCATATCGATGCTTATGACCCTGTGCATGCGCTTTGTGGGTTTGTATGCAAAATGATACCTGCCCGCAGGCACGGTGGCTACAACCTCGCCGCACGTTTTGCATACATGTACGCCGATCTCCGGGTACAGGGCGTTGATCGCGTCCACATCGCCGTTCGGGAAGATGAGCCTCGCCTCCGCACCGAAGGGCACTTCCACATCCCACAGGAACAGGTCCTTTTGTATCTCCCAGCTGCTTTCGATAAAGCCCATTTGGGAGTTGTAGCGCACCTGCACCTTGGGCAGGAGGTAATCCGGGCGCGGGTGCAGCAGAATCTTGCGGAATCCCGGCGCATCCTCCACGGGGTTGATGCCCGCGACGTTGCGGTACAGCCATTCCATGACCGCGCCGTAGGCGTAGTGGTTGAGCGAGTTCATGCCGGTATCTGAGATGGAGCCATCGGGCAGCACGCTGTTCCAGCGCTCCCAAACCGTCGTCGCGCCCATGTTGACCTCGTACAGCCAGCCGGGGAATTCCTCGTTCATCATCAGTTTATAGGCGCGCTTGTTGTACCCGTTTTCGGAGAGCACGCGGTTGAGATATGCGGTCCCGACAAAGCCCGTGCGGAGCTCGCCATTCGATGCCGCGATCTCCGCATCCAGGAGCTTCGCGAGCTTTTCCCTGTGCTCCTTCGGCGCGAACTCCATGAACAGCGCGCACACATATGCCGTCTGCGTGGTCTGCGCCATGAGGCCGTTGGGCGTGAAGTATTCGTTCTGAATCGCCTCATAAATCTCTTCGAGCAGCTTGGAATACTCTGCGACGTCGTCCTGATAGCCCAGTACCTTCGCCGCCTTCAAAAGGAGCGTCGTGGAATAATAATAGTACGCAGAGGCGATGAAGTACGGATCCGTTCCGCCCATGACGGAGTTGTTCTTCGTGTCGAGCGCGAGCCAGTCCGCAAAGTGGA
>CAYFRC010000008.1:8115-22297 GCA_964345325.1 uncultured Oscillospiraceae bacterium | reverse complement strand
AGTACCGATGAAGCGGCAGAAACAGCCGTGGAGGGATAGCCACGAGTCGCGTATAAACATTGCACCACAAAAGCAATAGACTACCCTTGCGACAGAGTAGTCTATTGGGAACCACCTTATTCGTTCGGTTCGATACGAAGAACGCCCAATGGCGTTATTCCACGGCGCCGCCCTCAACCACGAAGCTGTCCGGGTTCACGGCATCGCCGTAAACGTCCTTGAGCGTCGCTTCAAAATCGGCGTGGAAGAAGCTTTCTTCCGCCAGCTTGACAATTTCGTCGTTGATGAAGGCGAGCACAGTTTCATTGCCTTTCTGTACAGCGGGCGCGATGGTATCAAGGCCGCCGAGGGTTTCAATGCCTACGGTGAAGCCGGGGTTGTCGATTGCCCAAGCAAGAACTTCCGTGTTGTCGGTGGAAAGCGCGTCGCCGCGGCCGTCCAAAAGGGCGTTGAACGCTTCGGTGTAGGTATCGAACTTGAGCAGCGCAATCTCGGGATGGTTCTCGGTGAAATACGTTTCTGCCGTTGTTCCCTTGCTGACGATCAGCGTCTTGCCCTCCAACTGGGCTACTTCGGTGATCAGCGCGGCATCGGGTGAAACGACACCCAGCGCCACTTTCATGTACGGCAGCGCGAAGTCGACGACCTCGGCACGTTCAGGCGTGACGGTGAAGTTTGCGAGGATAATATCCACCTTCGCAGAGGTCAAATATTCGACGCGATTCGGAGCGTCCACGGAAACGAGCTTGAGCTGCGTGCCCAGATCTTCCGCCAGCCGGCGGGCGAAATATACGTCATATCCCTGATAGTCGCCGTTCTCATCGATATACCCGAAAGGCTTCTTGTCTGAGAACACGCCCACGACCAGCTCGCCGCTTTCCTTGATTTCATCCAGCGAGCGGGCGGTGGAATCGGCAAATGCCGAAGAAACGGTCAAAAGCGCAAATGCAAGAATGAGAGCAAAAATCTTCATGAGGTTCTTCATAATCAGTATCCTTCTTTCTGTAATAATAATTTTGGTTTTGTATCGACGGCGGCTTTCTTGAACGTCGACACGCGTCTCTCGCCCGCGTGGGAATCCTTTTGCGCTTCATCTTTCCATTCCCTTTCAGAAGAAAATAAAAATGGGATGAACGAAACCGTCCATCCCGCTTGTGCTTTTTATCACGGCTTTACGCCGGTACGCCAAAAAGCCCGACTGGAGATGGACAGCGGGAACAAGAACAACACATCAGGAAGAGCGATGCAGCCGTGTTCGTCATGTCCATCCACCACCTTGCGAACTTATAATCTATGGTAGCATGATAATACAGTATCCGAGTTTTGTCAAGCGTTTTTCTGCAATTTTTTTGCTTCGTAGGAAAAGCTCTGCAGGAACTGCCTTGCGCGCTCCGTCTCCGGGTTGTGAAAGAACACCTCCGGTTTGCTTTCCTCTACGACAAGGCCGGATTCGAGGAAAACCACGCGGTCCGCCACAGCTTCTGCGAAGCGCATCTCGTGCGTCACAATCGCCATCGTCATTCCGGTGCGCGCAAGATCGATTACCACGCCGAGCACCTCGTGCACCATTTCCGGGTCGAGCGCGGCGGTGATCTCGTCCAGCAGCAGGATTTCGGGCTGTAACAGCATCGCGCGCACCAGCGCAACGCGCTGCTTCTGCCCGCCCGAAAGCTGCCGCGGCAGCGCGTGAAGCTTGTCCTGCAGCCCTACGCGCGCGAGCAACGTTTCCGCCTCGGGGAGCACATCGGACTTTTTCCGGCGAAGCGCCTTTGTCGGCCCCAGAAGGAGGTTATCCAATACGTCCATATGCGGAAAAAGATCGTAACTCTGAAAAACCATGCCTATTTTTTGCCGAACGAGATGCATGTCCTTTTTCTTTTCGTGGATGGCTTCGCCATTGAGCAGCACTTCGCCGCCGTCAATCGTCTCTAAGCCGTTCAGGCAGCGCAGCAGCGTCGACTTGCCGCAGCCCGAAGGGCCGACGATCACGACCACCTCGCCCTTGCCTACCTGAAGAGAAATATCCGTCAAAACGGTTTGTCCGTCAAACTGCTTGCGCAGGTGACGCGCCTCCAGAACGGGATTGCCCATGATTTTCCGCCTCCTTTATGACCAGCGCTTTTCCAGCCTGCCCGCCAAAAGGGAAATCGGCCAGCAGACGAAAAAGTACAGAAAGAACACCACGCCGTATATCCAGACCGCCGCCTGCGGCGAATCGTACCGCGCCGCATCAATAATCTGCTGCGCCACCTTCAGCACCTCAATCACGCCGATGAGCATCACCAGCGAGGTCGTCTTAATCATGCGCGTAGCAAGGTTAATCGACTGCGGAATGAGCCTGCGCACCGTCTGCGGGATGAGCACATAGCGGAAAATCTGCACTTTGGTCAATCCCAGTGCGGAAGCGCTTTCAATTTGATGCCGTGGTATGGACGTCAGCGCACCGCGCACCAAATCGCCCATTTCGCCGGCGCCCCAGAACGTAAAGACAACCACCGCGGCCGCCTCGCCTGAAAGCTGAATATCAAACGTCCTTGCAAGCCCGAAGTACACCAGAAACAGCAGCACCAACTGCGGCACGATGCGGATCGTCTCCAGCCACAGGCGGCAGAGCGTGCGCGTGATCGGATTTTTCAGCGTCATGACCATGCCCAGCAAAAGGCCCAGCACGATGGACAATGCAATCGACACCAGCGATAGTTCCAGCGTTACCCACAAGCCGCTCATCAGCCGCGCGAAATTTCGCCCCTTAAACAGAACGCTGATCGCCAAATCCGGCATAGCGCATCCTCCTTTCCATTGCGGTAAACACGAGCGAGAGCGGCAGCAGAATCACCAAATAGGCAATTACGAGCATGAAAAGCGCCTCGTCGGTCTTGTAATACATGCCGATCAAGTCCTTCGCAACATACATCAGGTCTGCCAATGCAACGGCGCTGAAAACGCTCGTTTCCTTCAAAAGGAAAATCACGTTCGCGCCGATCGCAGGGACGGCCGTTGCAAGCGCTTGCGGGAGAATCACGTAGCGGACATTCTGCCAGCCCGTCAGCCCCAGACACAGCCCGGATTCTTCCTGCACCCGGTCGACGCTCTCCAGGCCGCTGCGCAGCGCCTCCGCCATATACGCTCCGCCCAGAAACGTCAGTCCTACGGTCGCGCACGTTTCGGCGCTCAGCCGTATGCCAATTTTCGGCAAGCCAAAATAAAGGAAGAAGAGCTGCACCAATAGCGGCGTGTTGCGTGCCAGCTGGATATATGCCCCTGCAATCTGCCGCAACCCCGGCACACGGAAGTAGCGCGCCAGACAGCAAATCGTGCCCAGCGCGAGGGACAGCAGAATCCCCGCGCAGCCGATGCGTAGCGTCAGCCCGGCGGCTTCCACATACATCGACGCATATTTTTCTATGAACGCCCAGTCCATTTTCTCCCTCCCTTGCAATAAAAAACAGCGAGCCATCATTCAGCCCGCCGCATCGTTCCTTATTCAGTGGAATATCAGCATACGCAAAAAAGCACAGGCAGATGATGAAAGTTCATCCCCTATGGACAACAGCAGCCCCATCCGCCTATTTTTCCGAACATGATGCGTCGCTCCATTCCTCTTTTTGCGAATTATGAATAGTATATATCGCTTTGCCTGCCGTGTCAATAGGCAATCTGAAGATGCTTGCGTTCAGAATAAGAGTAAAAGTTTAAATTAACGAAAACCCAATTGAAAAGGCTGAGAGAATCGTGTAGTATCATTGAAGGTGTTTTAAGCTGTTGCGCAGAAAAAAAGATATACCTGACAGGAGGGGAATGTCCATGGGTGAAAAGTTGAAGATAGGCGTGTTCGGTGCGTACCGCGGCATGACCATGATCAAGGTGTTGGCAAAGCACCCCGATGCGGAATTGATAGCGGTGTGCGACAAGTACACTCCGGCACTGGATAAGGTGCGCGAATTGGCTAAGGAAAATAATGTCGAGGTAGCCCTGTACGAAAACTATGACGAATTTGAAAAGCATGAGATGGATGCTGTAGTGCTGGCCAACTATGCCAATGAGCACGCGATTTATGCCATTCGGCTTCTGAAGAGCGGCCGCCATGTGCTCAGCGAGGTTCTGCCCTGCGAAACAATGGCACAGGCTGTGGAGCTCATTGAGGCTGTAGAAGAAAGCGGCAAGGTCTATGCGTATGCAGAGAATTACTGCTACATGTGGCACACCTTTGAAATGCGTCGACGCTATGAGGAGGGGCATATCGGCGAGGTACAGTACGCGGAGGGCGAGTATATTCACGACTGCGGTGCCATTTGGCCGAGGATCACGTATGGCGATAAGAACCACTGGCGCAACCGTATGTATCCCACGTTCTACTGTACGCATTCCTTTGGCCCCATCATGACCATTACGGGCCATCGTCCGGTAAAGGTTTCCGGCTTTGTGGCACAGAACAATACCTGTAACCGCCCCTTGGGTGCCGGAGATGGTGGTTTCCGTCCGGCGATCGAGGTGGTGACGCTGGACAACGGTGCAATTGTGCGCAGCATCCACGGCGGTCTCAAGCGTGAACCCGGAAGCGTCAACTATCGCGTATTCGGCATGAAGGGCATGATGGAATCCGAAATGTTTACGCCAAGCTATGCCCCGGAGGGACAGGCTCCCGAGTTGCATACGTATCGCGAGGGAGAGAAGCTGTGTATCGGCGAGAGTGAAACGTATGTCCCCGATCCATCGGCCTTCTATCCGCTGGCGAAGGAATTTACGGGCCACGGCGGCAGCGATTTCTATCCTACCCATTTCTTTATCCAAAAGATTTTGGGGCATCCCGATGGCATGAAGTATTCTATCGATGTGTACGATGCCGTGGATATGGGTATTATTGGCATTTTGGCATACCGCAGCGTATTGGCAGGGGGAACGGCAGTAGATGTGCCCAATCTGCGCAATCCGGAAGAGCGTGAGAAGTGGCGCCATGACAACAAGTGTACCAACCCTGAAATTGCACAGGGCGACGACCTTTTGCCGTGTGCTCCGGAGGGTACCTACGAATATTCAGACGAGCTATATGAGGAGGTTCGCCGGATTTGGCTGTCCGGCAAGAATGCGGAATAAGCTACTTGCAAATACGATAGGAGGAATCGGCAGGGAGCCCGCATGCCGGGAACAATGCACCGCTTTCAAGCTGCCACTGCGTTTCCTTTGGCCATTGACCGAATAAGGACAAAGGCTTAAATTAACGGAAACCCAATTGACAAGGCCATGGGGATCGTGTAGTATAATTTAAGGCATTGTATGTGGTTGCAAGGAATACCGGGGCGGCGTTGCCCTGTGATTGGGAGGATCATCCATGCCGCAATGGATGGATGATATACATAAAAACGAGGAGGACATTGCAGTGAAAACGAAGGTTATCGGGCTGGTACTCATCCTGTGTATGGTCTTTTCTATGGCACATGCCACGGCGGAAACGGCAAGTGTGGAGGCGCAGCTGGCGGATATCGTCAAGAGCGCTCTAGACAACAAGGAAATTCGCTACGAGTACGACGCGGAAAACAGCATGTTCTCGCTCGAATTCGCATTGGACAGCGCGCTGGGTTCTGCGTCGGTGACGATTTTCCTGTATGACGACATGGTGTCCGTGGTTGTCGACAGCCCGATCAAGGTCAAGCAGGAGCGGTTTGAAAACGCCGCAATCTTTACGACGCTCGCAAACTGCGAACTGTACTATGCGCAGTTCCGCGTAGACAATGAAACCGGCTGGCTCTCCTGCAGGTCGTGCAATGTCATCGAAACCGTCCTTCCGGCGGAGGACGAGATCATCACATTGCTGTATATGCCGATCAGCTATATGGAGGACTATGGCGACGGCATTGCCGCCGTCTGCACGACCGATGCTGACCCCTACGAAGCCTTCGAGGCATGCAAGGCGGCAATGGACGCGGCGTAACGCGTAAGGACATATCCTCGGAATCAAAATCTCCCGCGGTCATCCATTCGGATGGCGGCGGGAGATGTGTTTTATGAAAGCCTGTACGGAGTGCGGGCGCGCGGCAGGTTAGAAGATCGGCGTGTGCATTTTGACCGTTATGAACCACCACAGCGCGGCGAGCAGGAGGGCGAAGAGAAGGCCGAGCACGATCTGCGCGATGCCCAGCGCATAGGACGTGCGGAACTTTCGCGCGAAAAAGCCCAAGATGATGGGGGGCAGCGCAAGCGAAAGTGCGCCGAAAACGAGCACATACATGGCGGTGCTTCCGATCATGCTCACGGGCGTCAACAAAATGGGGAGTATGCCGAAAAAAAGATGCGTCGCGCCGAGGATCACCATTTTTTTGCGCGTTTGCCGTTTTTTGATGCCTTTGCCTCTATTCAGCAGCCTTCCGCCGTTCATAAGCAGAACGACGATTAAGGGCAGCCCCGGCACAAGCACAACGAGCATGGGGGCGTAAAGAAACGCGCCGATCAGAGCCTTCGTCATATAGATGCACACCTCTTTTTCTCTTTGCTCTATTATATTTCATCGCGCGCAATCTGTCAAGCTGTTGCATGTTGCGCGCGTTCTGTTATATAATAGGGGAAAAGGCAAGAAAGGATGGGGATGCACCATGTTTCTCAAAAAAGCATCTCTTCGGGATCCGGCACAGTGGACTGCGGGAGGATTCGCGCTTCCCGCCTTCGATTTGGAAAAGATCGCGGAAAATACCCTCTCCAAACCGCAATGGATTCATTTCGGTGCGGGCAACCTCTTTCGCGCGTTTCCCGCCGCTGCGATGCAGCGCGTATTGGACAAGGGGCTTTCGGACGGCGGCATCATCGCGTGTGAAAGCTTTGACGGGGACATCATCGACAGGGCGTATCGCCCGTTTGACAACCTCTCCGTCGCGGTGACGCTCAAGAGCGACGGAACGGTCGAAAAAACCGTGATCGCGTCCGTACCGCTCGCCCTGCGCTGCGACGGGGCGAACGCGGCGGATGAAGCGCTGCTTAAGAATCTGTTCGTCTCCGAAACGCTGCAGATGGTCTCCTTCACCATCACGGAAAAGGGCTATGCCCTCACCTCCGTAAAGCCCGATATCGAATCCACGCCCGATGCGCCCATCTCCATCATGGGGAAGGTCGCTTCTCTCCTCAAGGCGCGCTTTGAGAAGAACGCCGCGCCGCTCGCGCTTGTATCCATGGACAACTGTTCGCACAACGGCGAAAAGCTGCGGAACGCGGTTTTGGCGATCATGGAGGCGTGGGCGGAAAAGGGTTGCATCTCCCGCGAATGCCTTGCGTATGTGCAGGACGAACGCCGCGTGTCCTTCCCGTGGACGATGATCGACAAGATCACTCCCCGCCCCGATGCCAAGGTCGCCGAGATGCTGCGCGAAAGCGGCTTTCAGGATACGGACATCATCGTAACCGAAAAGCGCACCTATACCGCCGCCTTCGTGAACGCCGAGGAGGCGGAGTACCTCGTGGTCGAAGACAACTTTCCGAATGGCAGGCCTCCGCTCGAAGCGGCGGGCATCTATTTTACCGACCGCGACACCGTAAACAAGGTCGAAAAGATGAAGGTGTGCACCTGCCTGAACCCGCTGCACACCGCGCTCGCGGTGCTGGGGTGTTTGATGGGTTATCCAACCATTGCCTCCGAAATGCGCGACCCGCTTCAGCGAGTATGCCGGCATTCCGCACCTTGCCATGCCCGTCGTGACCGACCCCGGCATTCTCTCGCCCGAAGCATTTGCGCGCGAGGTGATCGAAATTCGCCTGCCCAATCCCTTCATGCCGGACACGCCGCAGCGCATCGCGACGGACACCTCGCAAAAGCTCTCCATCCGCTTCGGGGAGACGGTGAAGGCGTATATGGGCAGCGACAATTTGGATGTCAGGTCCCTGCGGTGCATCCCGTTCGTCTACGCCGCGTGGATTCGCTATCTCACGGGCATCGGCGACGACCTTGTACCCTTTGCCGTGAGCCCCGACCCGCTGCTGCCGCAGCTGAAGGACGCGATCGCCTGCCTTTCCGTCGGGGAAAAGCCCGAAGGGGAGGCGCTCGATGCGCTGCTCGCGCGGGAGGACATCTTCGGCGTATCGCTCGAAAGGGCGGGGATGAAGGATGCCGTGCTCTCCCACCTCACAGACATGCTCAGGGGCGAGGGTGCGGTGCGCGAATCGCTGAAAAAACTTCTCGAGGAGGGGTAGAACATGAAATTCAACCTCGGCCACTGGGTCGTAAAGCCGAACATGGTTCCGCTGTACGCGCATGAGCTCCATCGCCATGCCATGCGCGGGAACAGGCTCGAAATGCTCGTCCCCACGCGGCACGTCGCGGGGCGGGGCGATATGCAGATCGCGGCGCTCTCTGTCACGCTGTCTTCGCCCATGGAGGGCGTGATCGGGGTGACGCTCACGCACCACAAGGGAAGGCCCGACAAGCCCCCGTTTTTCGCGCTGCACAGGGAAGATGCGCCCGTGACACTTCGGGAGACCGAGGACGCGCTCGAATACTCCTCTGGCTGTGCGACCGCGCGCATCTCCAAAAAGCCCAATGCGTGGCGCATCGATTTTCTGCAAAACGGAAAGGCGATGACGTCCACAAATTTCCGCGCGATGGCGCATTTTACGGACAGGGAGACGGGCAAAACCTATGTGCGAGACGAACTGGACCTCGACGTCGGCGAATGCGTATACGGCTTGGGCGAGCGCTTCACGCCGTTCGTGAAAAACGGGCAGGTCGTCGAAATCTGGAACGGCGACGGCGGCAGCTGCTCCGAACTCGCATACAAGAACATCCCGCTGTATCTCACGAACCGCGGCTATGGCGTGTTCGTCGATACGCCTGCGGACGTCGCATTTGAAGTCGGCAGCGAAAACGTCGAGCGCGTGCAGTTTTCCGTGACGGGTGAAACGCTGACCTATTACGTCATCGCGGGCGATACGCCGCGCGAGGTGCTGCGCCGCTATACGTCGCTCACCGGAAAGCCCGCGCTCCCGCCGGCGTGGTCGTTCGGGCTGTGGCTCTCGACCTCGTTCACGACGCAGTACGACGAAAAGACCGCCACCTCCTTTATCCGGGGCATGGCGGACAGGGATATCCCGCTGTCCGTGTTCCACTTCGATTGTTTCTGGATGAAGGGCTTCCGCTGGTGCGACTTCCGCTGGGACGAGGACGTCACGCCGGACGCGCGCGCGATGCTCTCGCGATATAAGGCGCGGGGGCTGCGCATCTGCCTTTGGATCAACCCCTATATCGCGCAGGATTCGCACCTGTTCGATGAGGGCATGGAAAAGGGCTATCTCGTGAAAAAGACGGATGGCTCCGTGTGGCAGACGGATCTGTGGCAGTCCGGCATGGGGCTCGTGGATTTCACGAACCCGGACGCGACGAAATGGTATCGGGACGCGCTTCGCCCCCTGCTCGAGGACGGCGCGGACTGCTTCAAGACCGATTTTGGCGAGCGCATCCCCGTAAGAGATATCGCGTGGCACGACGGCAGCGACCCGGTGAGGATGCACAACTACTATACGCACCTGTACAACCGCGCCGTGTTTTCGCTGCTCGAGGAGGTGCGCGGCAAAGGCGAAGCCGTCGTCTTCGCGCGCAGCGCGACCGCAGGCGGCCAGGCAATGCCCGTCCACTGGGGCGGCGACAACAGCGCAACCTACGTCTCCATGGCGGAGACGCTGCGCGCGGGGCTTTCGCTGTCCATGTGCGGATTCGGGTTCTGGAGCCACGACATTTCGGGCTTTGAATCGACCGCGCCCGCAGATGTATACAAGCGCTGGTGCGCGTTCGGGCTTCTGTCCTCGCACAGCAGGCTGCACGGTTCGTCCTCCTACCGCGTGCCGTGGCTGTTCGACGAGGAGGCGTGCGACGTGCTGCGCTTCTTCGTGAAGCTGAAGCATCGGCTCATGCCGTATCTGTACGAGATGGCGCGCATCGCGCATGCGGAAGGCATCCCCATGCTGCGCCCGATGATCTTGGAATTTCCGGACGACCCCGCCTGCGACGCGCTCGACAGGCAGTACATGCTGGGCGAAAGCCTGCTCGTCGCGCCCGTGTTCTCAAAATCGGGGCGCGTCGAGTACTACCTGCCGCGCGGCACGTGGACGAACCTGTCGGACGGAAGGGTTCGTCAAGGAGGAACGTGGGTGGAGGATACCTGCGATTTCTTCCAAATCCCACTCTGGGTGCGGGAAAATACCGTGCTCTGCACGGGAAAGACCGAGGATCGCCCCGATTACGACTATGCGGACAACCCCACCATCTCCGTATACGCGCTTTCGGAGGGCGCGGAAAAGACTGTGCACATCCCGGACGTCTTCGGAAACATCGCCGCGACCGTCACCGCGAGGAAGGAAAACGGCGAAGTAAAACTGACTGCGCAGGGGCTTGCAAAATACGACCTAATCGTATAGCGCACACGCATCCACAACAAACGGGAGGGCTTCGCACAATAGGGAAGCCCTCCCGCTTTTCATTGGCAGTTCAGGGATTACTCCAGCACGTTTCCGTGCGCGTCAAACAGCGGAAGAGGTTCGAGATAGAGAATGTCATCCCGTTCCCGCGCGCTGCCCTCCGCGAGGATGGCCATGCGCCCGACGATGGAGCCGGCGGCGGCGGTTACGAGGTGTTCGACCGCGCGGAGCGATTCGCCCGTGGAGATCACATCGTCTACGATCAAAACGCGCTTGCCCTTCATATAGGCGGCGTCCTTGCCGTCCACGTGGAGCTCCTGATGCGCGGCGGTGGTGATGGAGTCCACGCCGACGGAAAACACGTTCGACATATACAGTTTAATCGCCTTGCGCGCGACGATGTACCTTTCGTCGCCGTGCTGGCGCGCCATTTCGTGCGCGAGCGGGATGCCCTTCGATTCCGCCGTGATCAATACGTCGTATTCGGGCGCCTTTTCGAGCAGCGCCTTTGCCGCCGCCTGCGTCAGCTCCACGTCGCCGAAGATCACGAACGCGGCGATCATCAGTTCGTCGTTCAGCCTGCATAAGGGGAGCTGCCGCACGAGGTTTGCCACATGCAGTTCATAGGTCATGGGAATCCGTCCTCCTTGTGTCATCCCTGTTTTTCCAGATATTCCAGCGAGACGTAGCCCTCTGTTTCGGCGGTCTCTATCTTTACCCAGCCGTTTGCCTCTTCCTCTTTCACGATCACGCTGTCGCCGTGCGTCAGGAGCGCGACGACGGCATAGTCGAGCCCCGCGCCCTGCCGCACGTTGAGCGTGGACGATTTCGAGCCGAGCGCGACCTTTGCGTAGTACTCGCCCTCTTTCAGCGCGCGAAGGGGAGCGGGGGTCGGTTTCGGGGTCGGCATCGGGCGTGCCGAGCCGACGTTCTTGGAAAGCGCCGCAATCTCCTTTAGTTCTTCCCGCGCGTATTCCATCCGCACGATCTCCGCCTTGGGATAGTAGAATGCGAGGATGTCCTGCCACGTTTTGTTGTGGCTGCCCGCCATTTGTTGCGCGCCGCGCTGGCTCATGCCCACGCCGTGCCCGAAGCGCCGCGCTTCGACGGCGAAGAGGCCTTCCTCCTCCGATACCGAAACCGTTTCGATGTTTGCGCTGTTGATGGAAAGCCCAAAATTCGGCTTGAGATCGGCGTAGAAGTCGAGCGTCGCGGAGTCTTCCGTTCCGTCCTTTTTGGTATACGCGACGAGGATTTTCGTATACATCGAGGTGTTTTCCCGTTTCGGTTCCGCAGGCGTTACGGCGGTGATCGTCGCGGCATCGTTTCCGATGCGCTTCCTGAGGCCTTCCGAGAGCAGCGCGGCATCCTTGGGGATTTCGAGCCGCTTTGTGACGGAATACGGGTTTTCAAGGTCATACGGGTCCTTGCGTGCGTCGAGATAGCCGTAATCGCCCGCATAGCCCCAAATCGTATCGGGCATGGCGGTTTCGCCGCCGTTGGACGCGCCGAAATATGCCGTCGCATAGCCGCCCTTATAGAGCAGCACGACGCCGCACGTATCCTCCGCCGCGAGCGCGGCGTTTTCGTGCAGTTTGTCGCGCCCCTTGAAGACTTGGTCCGCCGTGGTGTCCACCACGTCATACGGGAATTTGGCGCGCAGCGCCTTTCGCGCCATGGCGTATGTGCGCGCCGCGACCGCCTGCGCCTTGAGCGCTTCGATAGGGAAGGAATCGCTCATCTCATACGGTACGACGCCCAGAAGATAGTCCTCAATGTCGACGGTGAGGACGGGTTGCAGCGCACCGCCCGAGGCGGTAACGGTCAAATCCCCCTCGTAGAGGACATCGCGATCTACCTCGTGCAGGCGCAGCCCGTTTTCTTCGCCCTCTTGCGCCTTGTGCCGCGTGAGCGTAAGGGATGTGCCCATGTTGATGGTCGCGCCGCCCGATGTCAAGAGCACGTTTCCCCCGTCCGCGGTGAGTTCTATCGCGGTGTCGCGCGCAAAGCGAAAGCCCGCATCCCCTTCGAGCGTATAGATGCCGCGAAACGTGATCCCCATGGAAGCGGGATCGCCCAGGGATTTCAGGTACACGCGCAGAAGTGCCGATTCCGCAGTTTCCCGCGTTTCGATTTCGGGAGCGAAGGAGAAAAAGCCCCAAAATGCGTGCGCCGCGCCGCCCGACAGGAGGATGGCGAGCGCCAAAATGAGCGGAAATACCTTCCTTCTCATGGCTTCCCCGCGAGGCGCACGATCGCATGCGCCATGATTTTGACCGAAAGCATGAGTTTTTCGATGTCCAAACATTCATCGGGCATGTGGCAGAGGTCGACATCGCCCGGGAAATTGATGCCGAACGCCACGGTGTTGGGCATTGTGCGCGAATACGTGCCGCCGCCGATGGCGATCGGATACGCCTCGCGCCCCGTCACCTCGTGATACACTTCGAGAAGCCCTTTGACGATCTCCGAGTCCTTCGGTACGTGCAGCGGCGGATGCCCACCCACGCGCTTTACGCTCATCCTGTCCGAAAGCGTCATGACCGCCTGTCCGCACATGGTCTCCTCGCACGCGGAAATGGGGTAGCGGTTGTCGAACTGCGCGGAGAGTTCGTTTCCGTCGTAGCGCAAAATGCCCAGATTGCACGTCAGCGCGCCGGATTCCTCGTCGGAAATCGCGATACCCAGACTCTTCCCGTCGCCTTCAAAGCCGATCTTGTCCGCGAGGAGCGCGATCGCCTCCCTGCTGCCGCCGCCGGCAGACAGCTTTTTGAGCGCGATCAGGAGCATTCCCGCTGCGTTTACGCCCAGATGCGGCAGCGATGCGTGCGCGGAAACGCCCGTCGCCTCGACCTTCGCCCTGCCGTTCCCCGCTTCGGAAACCGCGATCTTCAGCCTATCGTCCTCCGCGCAGAGCGCCCGTACGCGCTCCCGCAATTCCTGAAGGGACACCTTCTCCGTGCCGACGATGGCGAAGGCAGAGCCGGGCACGACGTTGCAGCGTTCGCCCGCATAGAGCTCGTATACCGGGATCTCCGCGCCCTCCTCGCCGCCCGTCACGCAGGAGAGCAGAAGCCCCAGCCCGCCCTTTTCGATGTTGATGAGCGGATAGTCCGCGTCCGGCGAAAAGCCGTAATCGGGCAGCTTCTCGTGCTGCGCGTAGTAGCGCATATCGGTCATGCCGGTCTCCTCGTCGCAGCCAACGATGAGTTTGACGGCGTCTTTCAGCTCGATGCCTGCCTCGCGCACCGCCTTCATCGCGTACAGCGCCGCGACGGCGGGGCCCTTGTCGTCCGTCGTGCCGCGCCCGTAGAGCTTCCCGTCCCGAATTACGCCCGCAAAGGGATCCACCGTCCAGCCGTCGCCGGCGGGTACGATGTCCAGATGCGCGAGGATGCCCATGGTCTTCTCGCCCGTTCCGAGCCGCACGTCGCCCGCGTAGCCGTCGATATCGCGCGCCTCAAAGCCGTTTTCCCGCGCGATCGCCAGAAACGTGTCGAGCGCGCGCCGCACCTCTTTCCCAAAAGGCTCGTTCGGTGCGCTTTGCTCCGCGTTGACGCTGTTTATCGCGACAACCCTTCGGATGCTCTCTAAAATGTCCTCCCGCATGGAGGCGATGATATTGTCGAGTTTTGTGTAATCCATATCGGTTCCTCCCAATTCCGCGTCGTTTCAGTTTACCGTGCCTATTATACCACATTTCTCGGCCTTAGGGTAGGGGCAAATTCCGAACGCGCAAAAACGCCGCTGCGATTCCGCAGCGGCGTTTGCCGAATTCAATCGGGGATTAGTA
>CAYFRC010000008.1:0-8105 GCA_964345325.1 uncultured Oscillospiraceae bacterium | reverse complement strand
ATTCTGGCGCGACTGGTCGAAGCAGTCACGGCAGTAGACCGGACGGTCACCGCGGGGCTGGAACGGCACCTGCGTGGGACTGCCGCAGTTATCGCAAACTACGTCGTACATCTGCCTGTCGGCGTTGCGGGACTGGCCACTCTGCTGGCGGCGCGCCGCGCGGCACGCGGGGCAGCGGCCGGGCTCGTTCTGGAAGCCCTTATCGGCGTAGAACTGCTGCTCGGACGCAGAGAATACGAACTCCGCACCACACTCACGGCAAACCAAAGTCTTGTCTTCAAACATAGGGAAAACCCTCCTTAAAATGATACCCCAGATATGAGCTGCCTTGCGTGTCCGAGCCCTGTCTTCGGTAGGGTTCCACCGGAGGGATACGGGAATTCAAAGGACGGATTCATTCTGGCGCTTAATAGGATTATACCACCTTTATGCACCAAAATGCAAGGCATTTCCGCCATGTCTCTAAATCTTCACAATTGAAGTTACAGTTTAATTTTTTACCACGACGGTCGTTCCGGCGATGCAGTTTTCAAACAGCCACTTCGCGTCCGCAACGGCAAGGCGCACGCAGCCGTGCGATGCGCGGTGCCCGAGGCTGTATACGCTGCCCCGGCGAAGGGTGGACGTGTCCTGCTTGTCGTACAGCACCGAGTGGAACAGGATATCTCCCTCGATCGCCCATGCGTACTGCGCCCAGCAGTTGAACTTCTTGAAGTAATGCCAGCGCGACGCGGGGCCGGTGTTCACGGAGTAGATGCCGAGCGGCGTCGGGTCCGTGCGCACGCCCGTGGAGCACTTGAAGGTTTGGATCAGCGTAGAGTAATCGCCGTCGTTCCACATGTACACATAGGTGCGCTGGTCGGATACGTCTACCACGATCTTGTATTCGTGTACGGGCCTCGTCGCCGCGAGCGCGTTTTCCGAAAACAGCGCCCTTTGCGTCGGCTCGTCCGCAACGCCGGTGGCTTCCAGTCCGTTCGTCTCCTGAAAAAACTTCAGCCCCTGCAGCGTCTTCCTTCCGAACTGCCCGTCCGCGCCGTTGTGCAGATAGCCGAGGTTCGTGAGCCTGTACTGTACGCGCAGCACCTGCTCGTTCTCGTCGTTTTCCATCACGGTGCTTTGGTAGTACGGGAAGGCCTCTCCGTCGAAGAGGAATTTGCGCATTTTCGCATAGACTTCACCGGTTACGGGATATTCCAGCGTCGATGCGTCCGCGCTTTCGACGTCCGTTGCGGAGAGCGTCTGCGCGCCCGAGGAGATGTCTCCCCAATCCAGGGACGCGCTGTGGTCGGCGATATTCAGATAGGTCTGCAGCCGCATGACCGCGTCCACGGTGTTTTTGCCGTAAATGCCGTCCGCCTTTTCCGTCGCAAAGCCCCACTGCAGCAGTTTTTCCTGCAAAACCGTCACTTCCTGCGAGCTCGCGCCCTTTACGATGGGCGGGGGCTCGGGCGTCGGCGCGGGGGTCGCGCGCGGCGCGGGCGTGGGCGTCGCAACAGGTTCATCGTCCGTCGGTTCTTCGACCGTTTCCGCAGAGTCCTGTATCGCGGCGGAGGCGATGTCCGTCGGCGTCGCCTCGCGGCTCGGGTACAGCGCTACCGCAAAAAACACGAGCGCACATAAGAGTATGAAAAAAAACCTTTTCAATTTCTGTCACCTCCGGGGTAAGCCAAGTTCTGATTTTTTATGCGCCGTATCCCAGGTCGCTCAGCCAGCGCGAAAGCTGCGCTGCCCAGTCCGCGACGACGGGGGAGTTGGGCGCGAGCCCCAGCCCGTGGGGGCCGTCCGGATAAATATGCAGTTCAAACGGCACACATGCATGGGACAGCGCGCTCGCAAGCAGCAGACTGTTTTCGACCGGCACGACAGGGTCGTTCGCCGTGTGCCAAATGAATGCGGGCGGCGTGTCGCCGTCTACGTGCAGCTCCGCCGAGAACCTGCGAATCAGGGCGATGTTTGTCTTCTCCTCGCGCAGCAGGCTCTCCAGAGAACCCTGATGGCGGAACGAGGCGAAGCTCACCACCGCATAGCACGGCACGAACGCATCGGGGCGGGAAGAGAGCCGCTCCAATGGGTCTTCGGCATCGGGATCGCCATTTGTATAGAGCGTCGCCGCAGAGCCGCGAGGTGCCCGCCCGCGGAAAAGCCCAAAATCGCAACCTTTTCATAGCCCATGCCGCGCACAACGCGAATGGCGCGCGAAGCGTCCCCAAGCGGCGCCTCCATGTGGCACGGCTTGACGCGGTAATCCAACACGTAGGCGGATATGCCCGCGCGGTTCAGCATTTCGGCGATCGGGTCGCCCTCGTGCGGCGCCTTCATCGTATACCCGCCGCCCGGGCACACCACGACCGCGCCCTTCGAGCCCTCGACGGGAAAGCACGTTACGGAGGGCTGCGCCTGATCGGGCGAATATTCGCTGTAAGGTGCGGTGCCGTTCCAAAGATAGACTTTTTCTCTCATCGTCTTTTCCTCCGTTATTTACAGCATGGGGATCATGTCGGCGAGACCCTGAAGCATCAGGTGCGGCTTCGTCTCGGAGGCCGCCGCCATCTCGGGCGTCGTCTCTCCGGAGAGCACCAGTACGCTCAGCATGCCGAACCGAAGTCCCGTCTCGATGTCCGTGTACAGCCGGTCTCCGACCATCGCCATTTGCGAAGCGTCCAGCCCCGTGCGCCGAATCACCGCTTCCACGATGCCGCGATTGGGTTTTCCGACGACCAAATCGGGCACGCGCCCCGTCGATGCCTCGATAAACGCGATGATCGCGCCGATGTCCGGCGCAAAGCCCGTCTCCGTCGGGCAGTTAAAGTCCGGGTGCGAGGCGATATAGGGAAGCCCCGCGCGCACGAAGTCGCACACGGCGGTCATCTTCGCATAATCCAGCGTAGTATCGTAGCCGATGATTACGATTTCGGGGTTTGCGTCGTCGATCCGAACGCCGCTTTCGGCGAGCTCTGCGCGCATGAAGGAATTGCCCAGCACAAATGCGCGCTTTTCGGGGTACAGCTCGTTCACCTTTTCGGCGGTCGCCAGCGTGGATGTGAGAATCTTCTCCTTATCGACGACAAGCCCCATCCGCGCAAGCCGCTCCGCATAATACTGCGCGTTGTGGGAGGAGTTGTTCGTCAGAAACAGAAAGTCCCTGCCGCTCTCGCGCACTTTCTCGATAAAATCCAGCGACCCCGGAAGGATCTTCTCCCCGAGGTAGAACGTCCCGTCCATGTCGAGCAAAAACAGCTTTACATTCTCTATAGAAGGCATATTCGATCAGTCCTCACAAAATTCGATGATATCGCGCTCCATGCGGTTGACGCGCGCCTGCGCGTATACGTCAAAGCCCGCCTGCAGCAGCCGTTCGCGCCCCGGCTGGAATGCCTTTTCGATCACGATGCCGATCCCCGCGACCTTCGCGCCGCCCCTGTCCTCGATCAGGCGGACCGCGCCGAGCGCCGCTTCGCCGTTCGCAAGGAAATCGTCGATGAAAAGCACCCTGTCGTTCGGCTGCAAAAAGCGCGCCTTGAGCGTCAGCAGATAGCTGTTTCCCTTCGTGAAGGAATACACACTCGTCTGCAACACGTCCTCCGAGAGGATCGAGGAGGTGGACTTTTTCATGATGACGAGCGGAACGTTCAGCTCCAGCGCGGTCATCGCGGCGGGCGCGATGCCGCTGGATTCGATGGTCATCACGCGCGTGATTCCCGCATCCCGAAACTTCTCCGCGAAATCCCGACCGATTTCCCGCATGAGCGATACGTCCACCTGATGGTTCAGGAACGAGTCGACGAGCAGTATGTCCGAGTTAATCGCCTTTCCGTCCCGCAGGATTCTTTCCCTGAGCAGCTCCATGGTCTTCACCCCTCGCTGTTCCTTTTTGTTGCCGCCGCCGGATTGCCCACAAAAGCTGCGTTACATTGTAACTTAGGGTGGGTGGGCGTTCCCGTTGCGGCATTTGCCATTGTCGCTCGATACCTACTTTGTCTCGACGACGTATACGATGTTTTCTTCGCCGTTTGCTGCCGACGCGAGGGCTGCGGGCAGCGTCCCCTCGGCGTCTGCAAACACGCCGTATCCTTCCCGCACCGCGACCTCCAAGTGGGCGTTTTCGGGATATTCCACAAGGAGCGTCTTTTCGCCTTCCGCACCCGCGTTTACGACGATATAGGTCGCGCGCTTGGGGAGATCCGGCGCAGCCAGTGCCACGAGCGAATCGGGAAACGCGAAGCGTCCCCCGCGAAAGACCTCTGCGGTGCAAAGGATTTTCTGCGCGCCGTCCTCCGTGCGCAGATATTCGGTCAGCGATTTTAGGATGAGCGTGTCCTTTTCCAAAAGGTGCTCCGTGACGAGCGTGCCCTCCGTATATTCGTGCCCCCTGCCCGCGATCGGCTCCTCCGTCGCGATCAACACCGTCGTATCGTCCACCTCTTCAAACCGCGAGATCGTCTCGTTCCCGTCGATGTTCACGAGCAGCGAATGGCGCATCTCGGAAAACATTTCCTCGAACGCGCCGTCTATAAATGCCACGACGTAGGGATTCCCCGTGGCTCCGTCGATGCCGCAGCCCTCGCCGCCGCCCAGCGCGCGCACGTTCCCCGCACTGTCCTTGTAGGCGATGCGCAGCTCCCCGCCGCCCCTGTAGGCATAGCTCGAAAGCGCAAGGGCTTCCGCGCCGTTCTCGTCGTAATACACCGCGTTCACCGAAAGGCTCCCGACGCGGTTCAACACCGCTTCGATGTCGTTTCGCGTCGCGATTGTCTCGACGCGCAAAACATCCTCCGCGTCCTCGCACATCGCGCCCGCAGGCAGCAGCAACAAGAGCATCGCGACGCATGCGATAAGCAGTTTTTTCATACAACAAATTCCTTCCACTGCACAGTCTGCGGGAACTCTTTCCCGTATGTGATGAAGCATTCCTTAAAGCCGCCCTCGTCAAACGCCGGCAGCTGCTCCAAAAGCCCCGGCGAAAGCGGCTGGTTTTCGATCTCCGCGATAGGCACCCAGAAATTCACGCCCTCTGCCGTCTCGGCAATGAGCTCGCCCGAGAACCTGTCCGCGACATAGCAGAAGATGATCTCGCGCGCATCGGTGTCCCGATCCGCAAAGTGTACGCAGCCCGTACAATGCGGATTTTCGATCAGAAGCCCCGTTTCCTCGCGCACCTCGCGGATGACGGCATCGAAAAAGCCCTCGCCTTTCTCCAAATGACCGCCCGGAAACGCAACGCCCTTCCAGGAAAGCAGGCGTTTTTGCATGAGCACGAGCCCTTTTTTGCGATCGATAATCTTGCAAATGCTCGTAAGTTCCGCAGGTGTCATTTGTAGTCCTCCCGCTTGCGTCTATTGTATCGCAACCGCGCGCCCCTTTGCAACGCGCACGGTGTAAATCCTATGGGAAAAAGAGCGGGCGCGCCTGCCTCTGTTGCAGGCGCCCCACTCCATGCGAGGCATTTCTCAGAACTTGTCCTGCGCGGACAGGTTGAACGGCAGCGGCATCCACTTTTCGCGCCCGATAAACCGCGCCATCGGCGAATAGATCGCGCGCACGGCCTCCAGCCCCGAAAGCGTCACGTCGCACGCGGCGCCCGCTTCCATCTCCTCGACCGAGGCGATGCCGTCTTCCACGGAAATTCTCACGGCCTGCCCGTCGAGGCAATAGGTTCTCTCGCCGTCTTCCAGGGTCTCGTACAGCGCCTTGTACGAAAGCGCCGCGCGCAGGCAGTTCGCCCAGTTGAGCGGCAAAATCATCTCTTCGAAGGGGAATTCCGCGTCTTCCGCGAATTCCGAAAGGCACGCGATGCGCTGCGTCTCGTGCGGCTTTACGGAAATGCGCACGCTCTCCGCGCCCATGATCGCGAGCCACGCGCCCAAGATCTGCGGAAGATCCGCCTCATCCTCGAGCACGACCTCGCTCAACGACTCCTTGCCGCCGGAACAGAGGTAGCCCAGCATTTGGTCTCCCCGCATGATTGCGTAGACCGACGCGCTCCACGAGCGCGCGATCTCCAAAAAGCGGTCCAGCGAGCGCTCCGCGTGCAGGGGCTGCTCCATATACAGCGCGTATGCCGCCTCGATGCGGTCATCGCCCGACTGCATTTCGTCAAAGCGGATATCGCCCGCGGACGCGCCGCCGAAAACGTGGCGCATGTTCGTCCTGTTGACCGAAAACGCGATCTCCTCGCCCGCGCCCTCAAAGCCGTAGTAATTGTACCGCTGCCTCTGGCCGCCCAGAACCAGCACGTCCACGCCCTTTTCGCGCATGTCGTCGATCATCATGTGCATGAGGAAGCGCATGTGCCCCTCGCCGCGCGTATAGGGGTGTACGGACACCGTGCCGACGGCGCCGACCTCGAGCGGCTCTCCCGCGTAATCCATCGTGATCGTCGGGCAGCACACGAGCGCCTTGATGCGCCCGTCGCGCTTGGCGATGTAGTGGCAGGCGGCCATTTCTTCATCCGACACGGCATCGCCGTACACCTTGGGCAGAAGATTTCGAAAATCGTGCGGCCTGTGCGCTTGGCTGAACACGAAATTCGCAAAATCCAAAATGTCCCATCGATCCGAAGGCTCCGCAACCCGATAGCTGATTTCAGACATATTCCATTCCGTCCTTTCCCGTCGTCTCGGCGAAAATCGCCGCATTTCCCAGTGTTCGCACCGCGTCCCTCGCGCGCATTTCGTCCCGAAACGCGCCGTATACCGTGCTGCCGCTCCCCGTCATGCGCGCGTACTCCGCGCCGCAGTCCAAAAGATTTTGCATGGCGTCCGCGATCTCCGGCATCAGGCGGATCGCCGCAGGCTCGAGGCTGTTGCCGCCGTACTTTGCAAGCAGCGAAAAATCGCCTTGGAGAAGCGCGTGTGTCGCCCCCGCCGTATCGACGGATGCGGTGCCTGCGCCCTCGTCGTATGCTCGGAACACTTCCTCGGTCGAAAGCCCGCCTCCCACGGGGTACAGCGCGAGATACGCCTTGGGGGAGGCCTTCATCCGCTCGATCCTCTCGCCGAAGCCCCGCACGCGGCAGAAACCGCCCGCCAAACAAAACGGCACGTCCGCGCCGAGGTTTGCACCCAGCAGGTACAGCTCCTCCTCCGTGAGATTCGCATTCCAAAATGCATTCAGCCCCCGAAGCGCCGCTGCGCAGTCCGCGCTGCCGCCGCCCAGCCCCGCCCGCGCAGGGATGCGCTTGGTGAGGCGAAGCCTTGCGCCCTTTGCGATGCCCGCCTTTTTTTGGATCGCCCGCGCCGCTCGCAGCACGAGGTCGTCCGCATAGCCGTTTTCGAGGACGAGGTCATCGCCGTCTTCGATCTCCAGCGTATCGCACAGCGAGATCGTCTGCATGAGCGTGTCCAGCGAATGGTAGCCGTTCTCGTACCGCCCCGTGACTGCCAGCGTCCAGTTGATTTTGGCGTATGCGTGTATGACCATGCGTCGCCCTCCCTTTGCGTGCCACCAGTATAACAAGCCGTTGTTAATTCCATAGCTTTTTTCTTCTTTCCCTAATTTTTTTGATACAAAAGCCGAATTATGTGCTATAATAAGTGTAGCTATCGATATTATTGCAGAGGAGGCATACGAATGCATTTACCCGGTAAGTTGACGATCGGCTTACTGCAGGAAGACAATCCCATTAAATTCTTTTTTAGGATTCGTCCCGCTTACATTCGCGAGCAGGACGGCTTCGTCCCCGCAGAAAACGTGTATACCGACTTTCCCGAAGACGGCTATATTCGCATCGTCCCCGACAAAAACGAAATCAGCCACTTTAAGACCCGCATGCTCAAGCTGGGCAGCTACTGCGCGCTCGACCTGCGCAAATACCCCGGCGACAACGAAAAGATCCGCATCAACAAAAACTACCAAACCAACCCCATGGAGCCGAATGCAAACATCGTCTATTCCGACGTGATCGGCAAGGTCTCCAGCGGCATCGCCTGCGAGATCGTGGATGTTGCGGGCGTGTTCCCCGGCGATGAAATGACGATGCGCATCCCCCAGCCCGGAACCCATTTGGTGATTGCGCGCCGCGACGGCGTGCTCTTCGGCCCCTACACATGGCGCGCCGATGTCGCGATCGAGGGCGAGCTGATCACGGCGGTCGGCGACGTCGC
>CAYFRC010000007.1:22126-22670 GCA_964345325.1 uncultured Oscillospiraceae bacterium | reverse complement strand
CGCGCGTTATGCGCCTTTTGGGATGCGGTATAGCCGACACTCGACGCCTCGTCGTCGGTCTGAAAGCGCCCGCGGTAGGTGAAATTCTGCTTGTCGTTCGCCGAAATGATCTTTGCGTTTCCATTCAGTGAAAAGACGCCCTTCAGGTGCTGCTTCGCCGGAATCGCCTCTTCGCCGGACAGCATGCACAATCGCGCTGCATCCTCCGCGCGGGAGGCGATGTAGTAATCGGCAAACGATTGCATCAATTCTGTATCACGCCAGACGGGGCCGCTCTTCTCGCCTAAGCCGTTTACGATCCAGCTCACGAGGTTCTTTTCGTTCTTGATCGAGCCGTCCTCATCGTACTTCAGGAGCCCGGCGGATGCAAGATCCGCCATAAGCTTTCCTCCCTCAACATACTTGAGCACTGCAATCGCCTTGGGATGCGCGTATTCAGAGTCGCACCATGCCCTTAGCTGATCCAAATACAACGTTCTCTTATCGGCATCGAGCCCTGACAGATAGCTAAGCTGTTCATCCAGTGGGTGTGCAGCAAGCCCAC
>CAYFRC010000007.1:3921-22116 GCA_964345325.1 uncultured Oscillospiraceae bacterium | reverse complement strand
GGTCGCGCCTGAATGAAGTTGCCGTCTTTGTCCAATGTCACGACGATTTCCACTTTCGTGATGATGTGACCAATCGGCGCTAATACTTCTTTGCCCTCCTCTTCGACGCCCACAAGGCTATGCATAGCATCGTAGGTTTCCATCGCCCGCTGCAAAATCCCCATCAGTTCACACCTCCGTATTCGCGCAAACCGCTGAAGTTTCCGCTTTCGGGTTGAAAGATTTTCATCTCCATCTCCCGAATCTCCTTATGCATCGGGCATTCCGAGGGCCTCGGATAGGTGAGTATGCCGTTTTCCATGACGGGCATCCAGAAGTTCGCCGTCATGCGCCCCTTCGTCTCTTCGGAGTACGCCTCGTCCGCATAGGTCATTCCGTGGTACATGGTTCCGAAGGCGAGTTGCGGAAGGTCGTCGTATTCGCCCGCGCCGCTTCCGAATTCACAGGGCTCCACATACGCCTGACACTCCCGCGTGCCAAGGAATATGTCTCTGCGCCCGCCCTTTCCGATCATGCGCTTGGCGATCTCGTGATGCTTGTTCTCGTTGCGATCCTGCGAAAGCTCCGGTCGGTTCTCGTTCCACTCAAAGTGCGCCCTGACCTGGTAGCGGCAATCCTTCAGGTAGGTGTAGTACGATAGGTCGTTCCCGCCGTTGTACCTGATCGGGCGAATGCCCTTCACCTCCGTTTGGATACGGTTCATGACGCGCACCGCGTCGATGATCCAGATAAACGTCGGCTTCCAGTATACGGAGGAAAGCACGCCCTTGATCGCCTCGTAGGTCGGTATCTGGTAGCTCGTCTTTTCCCCGCCGACGCGCATGATCGGGTCCGAAAACAGCGCGTACGGCCCGTACACCACGAATTCTACAATATTAGGGTATCGCATTGGGGCATCCCCTCCTTGATCTCGCGTTCGGTCATGATTCCGGTTTCACAGTCGTAATAGCCTTCGTTCAGTATCATCACGCTCCCATCGCATATTTCGCGCACTGCGCCGAGTTTTTCCAGCCGCTTTAGCGCATCCCGGTATACGGAGACGGTATACTGCTTTGCCTCCTGCAATAGCCGTTTTACATACGGATGATCGTGTTTTGCCCATTCCCCGTTCAGCGCGGCGATGATCTCGCGCCCGCCTTCATACGGGACGAGCACGGATTCGGAGGTATCGTCGAACACCTGAAACCTTTTGCCCGCTTCGCGAAACGCCTGCTCCATAAAGTATCGGTTGTTTTCTTCGCTCCGTCCAACATAAGTATCATTCATCGAGAGCATGGAAAATAGCGTAGGTCCGCCCCCAATGGGATAATCCGCATCCCCCGACTTCATTCTCCTGTAAAGCTGCCTGTAATAGTAGCGCACGGACGTATCGGACACCAAATCCCCGCCAAAGCGCTCCGGATTGTATTTGTATTCCGTCAACAGGTCGTTCATGGCATCCTGCGCGTCCCGGATTTCCTTCAGCTTTTCGAGGTTTTCCTCAAAAAGGCGGACGATGTGCACGGGCTTCGGTTCGGCGGATTCCGCGTGGCGGTTGCACCTGCCCGCCGATTGGACGATGCTGTCGAGCCCGGCGGACAGGCGGATGACTTCCGAAAAGGAGATGTCGATGCCCGCCTCGATGACCTGCGTCGATATGCAGAGGAGTTTCATGCCCTGTTTCAGCTCCGAAAGTATCCTTTCGAGCGTCGATTTTCGGTGCGCCATGCACATTCCGGCGGAAAGATGGAATTTGAGGACGCCCGGAAGATTCACGGAGGAAAAGAGTTCCGACGCTTGCCTTTTGGTGTTGCACACGACGAGAAGGCTCTCTGTTTCGATCATTATTTCCTCGATCCGTTTGGCGAGGTCTTCAAAACGCATGTTGCCGTCGTCCCGAATGTGCGTCCGCTTGAACAAGTTCGCGTATTGCCCGAGCGTCTTTTTGTCAATCATGTCCTTTGGCGAAATCCGCATGGGGTATTGCGTTTCGGCGAATTCGGGCTGCGTCGCCGAGCAGAGGATCACCGTCGCACCACAGCAGCGGGACAGAAAGTTCATCATCAGGTTGAAAATGGTAAGCATGTTGCGCGGCAGGGACTGGATTTCATCGAACACGATCACGCTGTTGCAAAGCGCAGAAAAGCGGCGCACATCCGCCATTTTGCCGCTGAACAGCGTCTCCAAAATCCGAACCAGCGTCGTAACGATAACGGGCGCGTCCCAATTTTCCTGCAGGAGTTCTGGCACCTGCGCCGTTTCGCTGTTTTCCCTTTCCTTGAGAATGTCGGAGTGGTGTTCGATGACGAGGGAATCGTCCCCGACGGCGCTTCGGATGACGGCGGCGTTCTGCTCGATGATCGAAAGCAGCGGCGCGGCGTAGATGATCCTGCGCTTGGAATGATGCTTCGCGTGGGAAACGGCATATCGCAGCCCCGCGAGCGTCTTGCCGCCGCCGGTCGGAAGGTCTAAGCGATAGATGCCGCAGGGCTCCCGCGCGAATCGCAGGCATTCGTCCGAAAACGCGCGCCTCGCCCGTTGGATCGGCGTGTCGGACGGAAAGCCGTTTATGTGCTGCTCGATTCTCCGTTCGCAAATGTCCCACAGGTGCGCGTCGCGCGTGGTTTCTTCGTCTATATCCAACATAAAGCGCGCGGTATCGGTTCTGTCTGCGGCGACGACGGCAGAGGTTAAAAGGCGCGCCAAAGTGCCTGCGTAAAAGTGGACATCCTCTCCCGATTTGGTACCCATTTCCACGATTTTGTTGAGCATTTCCGTAAGTTCGGCTTCTGCGTTATCGATGCGCTCGTTCAATTCGTCTTCTGATGCGCATTCCTGTAGAAACGCCCGGATTGCGAGCCGTTCGTAGTCCGGCTGCTTGCGCAGCCTGTGCAGAAACCCGCTGCGCCCCTCCTCGTTGTAGCAGTTCATAAGCCCGTGGTGCGATGCGACCGCCAGCGCGAGCAGTTCCGACGCGATATCGCGATAGTCGAGGTCGCCGCCCTGCGCATTATGTCCGCGCAACAAATAGAAGACCCCGGCAAAGGTGTGTGTTACCGAGCCCTTTGCGGCTTCCCCCTTGATTGCATCCTGGATATATTGCTTGAATTTCTCCGTAAATTTCCCCATGTCGTGCAGGAGTCCCGCGACGTAGCCCGCGCTTGCAAGGCCTATGTCCTTCAGGATACCTTCTGCGTATGCAGCCGTGTTTCTCGAATGCTCGGTGCAGGTTTGTATGTCCCCTCGCTCGTTGATGTGCGCAATATACAACCTCTTCACTTCCTCAAAAGCTTTCACAGCAAAAACAATCCATGAAATGATTGTACCACAGCTTTACACGTTCAATAAATGGTTGTTTTGCATAAAATTACTCCCTGCGTTTTGCGCAGGGAGTGCAGAATGGGTTAATTTCTAAATAGCGCTCGCATGAGCGCGTCTCCGCTTTCCAGGATCGGCTCGTCCTTGCAGAGTGCCTCCGTGAAGGGGCGCGGCACCCCTTCTTTGCGGCTGTCGAAGATCGCATACGGCACGGGCGTGCCGTCGTGCGTGCGGGTGGAAAGCAGGGTATAGTGGTCGGGCATGAGCAGCGCGCGGTATTCGCCCATGGCATCCAGCGCCTTCAGCATCGGAAGGACGATCCTTTCGTCGAAGCGGCGGATGGATTCGAGCTTGTTCTCGAGGCTCCCGTCGTGCGACATTTCGTCCGGCGCTTCCAGATGGATCAGCGCGCAGTCGTAGCCCGATTCGAGCGCGGAGAGCGCGCAACGCACCTTGCCCTCGTAGTTCGTATCGAGCATGCCTGTCGCGCCGGGGATATCGGGCGCGGTCAGCCCGCTCAGTTTCGCAATGCCCTTGACGAGCGGCACGGCGGACACGGCATAGCCCTTCGCGCCATACTTTTCGGTAAAATTCTCCAGCGCGTATGCGCCGCCCGCGCCCCAGCACCACAGCGCGTTCGCGGGCAGAAGCCCCCTTTGGACGCGGGAAAGGTTTACGGGGTTCTCCTTCAGCGCGGCGTGGGAAACCTCGAGCAGGTGTACGGCGAAAGGATTTGTGAGATACGGCGCATAGTGCTTGCCTGTGATGTCGTGCGGCGGCGTGAGATCGGAAAATTCGCGCCTGTCGCCCGCCATCACGCCCTGCTGGCGGAAGGTGTCCGTCGCGTAGACGGAAAGGCTATATTCTTCCATAAGCGCGGAAAACGTCGCATCGCGCTTCACCGCTGCGACGAGGAAGCCCGCCTCCTCCCCCTCGATACCGCCGCCGTGGTGGCTCAGGATGCGCCCGTCCTCCGTTATGGAGACGAGGTTCAGCCGAAACGCGACCTCGCCCACACCTACCTTCACGTCCATGCCTGCGGCTTCGAGCGTGGATCTGCCCGCGTAGACCTTCTTCGTGTCGTTGCCGAGCAGCGTGAGGAAGGCGACGTCGCTCCCCGGGGGGAACCCTTCGGGGCAGGTGCGGACGCGCCCGATTTCGCAGGAAGCGAGCCGCGCCATGCCGCGCGGGGCGAGGTGCGCGAGCGGCGTTTTGCCGCCCAGCGCCTCTATCGGGAGATCCGCCATGCCGTCGCCGATAAAAATCACATATTTCATTGGGAGCCGACCTTTCTGTGGATATGAATAAAAAAGAGAACCGCCGCTGCAAATCGCGCAGCGGCGGGGACATGTTATTTCGCGAAGTCCACGGCGCGTGTTTCTCTGATGACGTTGACCTTGATCTGCCCCGGGTACTCCATTTCCTGCTCGATGCGCTTGCACACTTCCTTCGCGAGGATGAAAGTGCCCGCGTCGTTCACGTCTTCGGGCTTCACCATGATGCGCACCTCGCGGCCGGACTGGATCGCGAAGGATTTCTCGACCCCTTCGAAGGAATCAGCGATCTCTTCGAGCTTTTCTAGGCGCTTGATGTAGTTCTCGATGGATTCGCGCCGCGCGCCCGGGCGCGCCGCCGAAACGGCGTCCGCCGCCTGTACAAGCACGGCTTCCACGCTCTGCGGTTCCACGTCGTTGTGGTGCGCCATGATGCAGTGGATGACCGCGTCGGTTTCGCGGTACTTCTTGGCGATCTCCGCGCCGATGGATACGTGCGTACCCTCGACCTCGTGGTCGATGGACTTGCCGATGTCGTGCAGAAGGCCCGCCCGCTTTGCGAGCTGAACGTCCGCGCCCAGTTCCGCCGCCATGATACCCGCAAGATGCGAAACCTCGATGGAGTGCTTGAGCACGTTTTGCCCGTAGCTCGTGCGGTAGCGCATGCGGCCAAGCATTTTCACCAGCTCGTGGTGGATGCCGTGGAGGTTCGTCTCGAACACCGCCTGCTCGCCCGCTTCGCGAATCTGGTTGTCAACTTCCTTCTGCGCCTTTTCTACCAGCTCTTCGATGCGGGCGGGGTGAATTCGCCCGTCCGTGATGAGCTTTTCCAGCGCGATCCGCGCAACCTCGCGGCGCACAGGATCGAAGCCGGAGATGATGACCGCCTCGGGCGTGTCGTCGATGATGAGATCGACGCCCGTCGCCGTCTCGAGCGCGCGGATGTTGCGCCCTTCGCGCCCGATGATGCGGCCCTTCATGTCGTCGTTGGGGAGGGCGACCACGGAGACCGTGGTCTCCGCCACGTGGTCTGCGGCGCAGCGCTGAATCGCCGAGGCGATGATGTCGCGCGCCTTCTTGTCCCCTTCTTCCTTGGCGCGGGATTCGATTTCCCGAACCATGATGGCGGCATCGTGGTATGCATCCTTCTGGATGCGGGTGAGCAGCACCTGCCGCGCTTCCTCCAGCGTCATGTTGGAGATGCGCTCCAATTCCTGCTGCTGCCTGTCGTGCAGTGCCTGCGCCTCGTCTTCAAGCGCCTGCGCCTGCTTGTATTTCTGGTTGAGGCTTTCCTCGCGCGTTTCGAGGTTGTCCATCTTCTTGTCCAGCGTTTCTTCGCGCTGGTTCACGCGCTTTTCCAGCCTTGATACTTCACTGCGGCGATCGCGCACTTCCTTATCGAGCTCGGATTTGAGTCGGATGATCTCTTCCTTCGCTTCGAGGATCGATTCTTTCTTCTTCTCTTCCGCTTTGTGGGTAGCCTCATCGAGCAGATTTTTGGCGAATTCTTCGGTGCGACCGATCTTCTTCTCCATCACATTCTGCCGATACAGGAAACCACCCGCTAAGCCCGCGGCCAACGCAATCAACACAGCTACTATGGTGATTGCCACATCCAAGTAGTTCATTCCTCCTCTCAAAATTGCATATACGTCAAAACCCGTCTCCGGTCTTGCATGAACCAAATCAGACGAAAACGTACAGAAAACCTGTACGACTTGGTTATAATATCTATTTTACAATGTTTCGCATATTGCTGTCAAGCAAAGTTTCCTACATATCCATGCTAAATGTATGCGAGGTATTCGCGCTCCGGTGGTTCTTTCGTGAATATTTCCTCATGGGAAATCATGCACTTACCTTGCGGAAACGTACGGCGATGTAGGGGCGGGAACAGAGCTTGACATAGGCGCTCCCCTCGAAGACGCCTTCAACGGGCGTGACGGTCATGTTCCATGTGTCGATGATGTCGACGGTATATTTATGCCCTTGCGGCAGGCGGAACGTCCTGTCGCGCGGCTGCGCATAGCCGAAATAGCAGATCATGTATTCCGCGTATTCCCGCTGAAAGGAACCGAAATGCGTCGTCTGCGTCGCGATAAAGCGCTTTCCGGCGTTTGCGAACGGCAGGTCCCACTCGGACGCGCCCATGTCCCATGCGCCGGGGGATTCTTCCATGATCTTCCGCAGAAACCCGATGCGTACGGGGCTCGTGCCCGAAAGTGTTCCGCCCTTTCCCCACCAGATCACGTCGTTTTCGTGCAAAAATGTCTCGCCGTGGGTGCAGTAGCCGCCGCGCACGCAGGTTTCCCAGAAGCGGCGCAACATCTCCTCCCCGGGGATGTTGCCGAAGCCCGCGTCCAAATCGCCCTCATAGCACACCTCGTCAATTACGACGGGCTTTCGCCACTTCTTCCGGCAGTCGTCGGTGAGGGATACGTGCATATGATAGTCTATGCGCTGGATGGAGGCGTGCGTGATCCAACCCCTGCCGTAGTCGTAAAACTGCCTGCAGTTGTGGATGGAGCGCAAATGGTTCGCCCAATCCCAGCGGACGATCTCTGCGGCGACGGTTTCCCAATCGTCCTCCGTCCATTCGCGGAAGATATCCCACTCGTTGGCGAGCGACCACCAGATGTTGGAATACGCGGCATAGCGCGCGACCATGTAGCGCACATATTGCAGGCGGTTTTCGCGCGGCATGAGAGAAAAGCCCCAGCGGTCATACGGGTGAAACAGGATGAAATCGCACTCGATGCCCATGTCCCGCATGCGCAGGAGCACGCCGTCCATATACTGCCAGAAGTACACGTTCGGGCGCGAAAAGTCGAACGAATAGCACTCGGAGCCGACCTGCCCGAAGGGCTCCGCCGCCCTCGCTGCCTCTTCCTTTCCGGGGAGGAGCCCGCCCACATACGGGTACATGGGCGGCTCGTCCAAGTTATAGCTGTAGTGCTTCGGTAAAGGGCTCATGCGCACCTTGTTAAAGGGCGCATCGGAGAGCGTCTTCCACGTATCCATGCGAACCGCATCCGGCTGGTTCACCCAGTTGTACGCCGTCGTGCCGAAGGGGAAAAACGCCGTGCCGTCCGCATGGGAAAAGTGGAAGGTATCCTTCACGCGGACGGGGCCGTGCAGCCCTTCCGCAGGACCGCAGAAAAAGCTGCCGGAAATGCCGTCGAGCGCCGCGTCGTCAGAGACGGTATAGTACTCCCATTCACCCTCGGCATCGGGCGAAAAGCGCACGACATACCTTCCGCCCCCGTCGTAAAAGCCGGGCACGGTCAGCACGCGGTTCTTTTGGAAAAACCGCGCTTCCAATTGCACATCGACAAAGGGATTGCCATCCTCTCGCCCGCTGAGGGCGAGCTCAAAGATGTCGTATCGCGCGGTCATGAAGGGTTCCTCCTTACTTTATTATCTGCAGCTCGTATTCCTGCGTGCCGAGGCCTACTTCTTCCAGCTTATCCAACTGGATATAGGGGTTCTTCCCGTGCAGACGCTCGAACAGATGCCCCTCTCCCGTAAGTTCCATGCCCTGCGGCACGCCGACGGGAATGAGGTCTTCGATGCGGATCGCGTCGATGGAGGCGCGCTCGATCGCGACGATGTCGTCAGATGCCATGATGCCGATGTCCGGAACGAGCGAAGGCGTGGTCATGCCCCAGCAGTCGCAAAGCGCGGTGATCTGCGTGAGTACGTTGATGAAATAGGTATTTCCGGGGGCGAAAGTGTCGAGCACCGTCTTGGTGGCGACCGCCATGCCCATCTGGAAATCCGCATAGTCGTGGGAATCCAGCGTGATCGCGCCCGTGGGGCACACCTTCAGGCAGTGCTGGCACATGGTGCAGTGGTGGTAGTTCACCTGATATATGCCGTTTTTGCCCGGCTCGGAAAACCCGTTCGCATGGTGGTTGCAGGCGGGGATGCACTTTCCGCAGTGGATGCACTTGTCCTTGTCCCAGACGAGCCCGCCCTCGAGCGCGTGAATCTGGTGGCGCGTGCGGTCCGTCACGCAGCCCATGGCGATGTTCTTGCACGCGCCGCCGAAGGCGCAGCTTCCGTGCCCCTTGACGTGCGAGAAGTCGATCAGGAAATCCGCATCGTGAATGAGGCCGGCGACGTCCACATCCTTAAACGTCTTAAACGATACCTTCTTGGGATAGAAGTATTTCCCGAAGAACCCGCAGGCATCGAGCACGGGGCAGCCGAGGTTCGCATCGGTGTAACCGCGCTCCTCCGGGCGGCGGGAATGGACGTAGTGATCAGTAATGAAGCAGTCCGCACCGCTGTCCTTGACGAAGGACACGAGCTTACGAACGAACACCGGCGGAATGGTGGAATACGACACGCCGTCACCGACGTGCATCTTGATCGCGACCTTTTTGCCTTTGAGCCTTTCCGCAAGGCCGCTTTTTTTCAGCATGCGGTCGAATTTCTCGGGCAGGGTCTGCGTCGCTTCGTATCGGGTATACGCCATGGGGGCGAAAAGTACCTTGGATGTCATGATGCATTCCTCCTATGTATCTTTTGTAGATACATTATACCACGCAAGCAGAGACAAAGCAAGGCAGGCAGCGCTGGCGAGGCGTTTCTTTTGCGCTACGCGAACGATGTGCATGGTTTTTACCCTATATACCCATTATAATCCGAACATTATAGCGTCTCGCCTTTTTATCATACAGAAGATTTTGCACAAAATTAGTATATCCATGCCGAAAGACGGTGGATATTGCCCTTAGGATGTACGATAATATACGCGGTATTTGCCTTATAACGCGGCATACGGAGGATAACGCGATGAAAAAAGTGGGCATTGTGATGGGAAGCGACAGCGACCTTCCCGTGGTGCAAAAATGTGTCGATGTGCTGAACGCCCTCGGCCTCCCCTACGAGGCGCACGTCTATTCCGCGCACAGAACGCCGGAGGAGGCGAGGCGCTTCGCCGTTTCCGCGCAGGAAAACGGCTTCGGCGTGCTGATTGCGGCGGCGGGCATGGCGGCACACCTCGCGGGCGCGATCGCGGCGAACACGGTTCTGCCCGTGATCGGGATTCCCTGTGCGGGCGGCGCGATGGACGGGCTCGACGCGCTGCTCTCGACGGTCATGATGCCATCGGGCATCCCCGTCGCGACGGTCGCCATCGGCGGCGGTGCGAATGCCGCGTATCTCGCGGCGCAGATTCTGTCCGTGTCGGACGATGCGCTGCGCGCAAAGGTCGCCGCCGCGCGCGAACGCGCTGCGCAGGCGGTATTGGAAAAAGACCGCGGAATCATTGCAAAGCTTCAGAACGCAAATCATTGAGAGGGGATTTCTGCACAATGAAAAAGCTCGTTTACACCGGCAAGACCAAGGACGTTTTCGCATTGGACAACGGCAACTATGAACTGCTCTTCAAGGACGACTGCACCGGCAAGGACGGCGTGTTCGATCCCGGCGAAAATGCGGTAGGCCTCAAGATCGAGGGCGTAGGCAACGTGAACCTGCGCATGAGCGAATACTTCTTTTCCAAGCTGAACGCTGCGGGAATCAACACGCACTACATCCGTGCGGATTTTTCCTCCACGACGATGGAAGTCAAGCCCGCGAAGGCGTTCGGCCACGGGCTCGAGGTCATTTGCAGGCTGCGCGCGGTCGGCAGCTTCCTGCGCCGCTACGGCGAATACATTGCGGAAGGCGCGCCCCTTCCCTATTATGTAGAAACCACCTTCAAGAACGATGAAAAGGGCGACCCGCTCGTCACAAAGGACGCGCTCGCAGCGCTCGGCGTGATGACGGAAAAGCAGTACGACGACATCAAGGCCATGACGCAGCAGATTACCAAAGTCGTCGCAGACGACCTTGCCGCCAAGGGGCTGGAGCTGTACGACATCAAATTCGAGTTCGGTTACGACGACAAGGGCGCTGTCATGCTCATCGATGAAATCGCATCCGGCAATATGCGCGTCTACAAGGGCGGCAGCTACATCGACCCCATGACGCTTTCGCAACTTTTCTTCGCATAATTCTTTCAGGAGGGATATATGGGCGGCTATTTCGGAATCGTCTCTACGAACGACTGTATGCTCGATGCGTTTTTCGGCATCGACTACCATTCTCATCTGGGCACCCGAAGCGGTGGAATGGCTGCCTACGATTCGACAATCGGACTCCAGCGAAAAATCCACAACATCCAAAACGCCCCCTTCCGCACGAAGTTCGAGCACATCGCGGAGGAGATGCGCGGCAACGCGGTCATCGGCTGCATCTCGGACAGCGACCCGCAGCCGCTGCTCATCCGCTCGTCTTTGGGCGTATACGCGGTATGCGCGGTGGGCGTCGTCAACAATGCGGACGACCTGATCGACCACTATCTGTCCTTCAGCGGCGGGCATTTTGACTCCATGACGGGCGGACACGTGAACTGCAACGAGCTGATCGCCGCGCTCATCAACCAAAAGAGCGATTTTATCGAGGGCATCCACTTCGCGCAGAAATCGATCGAGGGCACCGCGTCCATCGTGATCCTGACGGACAAGGGCGAGATCATCGCCGCGCGGGATCGATACGGGCGCGTCCCGCTGCGCATCGGAAAGCGCGAGGATGCCATGGCGCTGGCGCTGGAGTCGTTCGCATATGAAAAGCTCGGCTTTCACGACTATTGCGAGCTCGGCCCCGGGGAGATCGTAAAACTCACCGCACAGGGCATGACGCAGCTTGCCCCGCCCGGGAAAACCAAGCGCATCTGCTCCTTTTTGTGGAGCTATTACGGCTACCCTACCTCCTCCTATGAGGGCGTTGGCGTGGAGGCCATGCGCTACCGCAACGGCGCGATCCTCGCGCGGAACGACAGAAAGAACGGTTTTCCCGAAAATATCGACTATGTGGGCGGCGTTCCCGATTCCGGAACCCCGCACGCGATCGGCTACTGCAACGAGAGCGGCTGCCACTTCGCGAGGGCGTTCATCAAATACACGCCCACGTGGACGCGCTCGTTTTTGGCCGATGCGCAGTGCGAACGCGTCCGCGTCGCCAAAATGAAGCAGATTCCCGTGCCCGAGCTCATCAAGGACAAGAACCTGCTGTTTGTGGACGATTCCATCGTGCGCGGCACGCAGCTCAAGGAGACCGTCGATTTCCTGTACGAGAGCGGCGCGAAATCCGTACACATGCGCTCCGCCTGCCCCCCGATCATGTACGGCTGCAAGTTTTTGAACTTCTCCCGCAGCACGGACGATATGGAGCTTTTGGCGCGCAGAACCGTCATGCAATTGGAAGGCGAGGAAGGGCTCAACCATTTGGAGGAGTACAGCGACGGCACGACGGCGCGCGGAAAGAGCCTCAGGCAGGCGATCTGCGACGCGTTCCACTTTACAAGCCTCGAATTTCAAACGCTGGACGGCGTGATCGAGTCCATCGGGCTCGACAGGAACGATTTGTGCACCTACTGCTGGAACGGAAAGGAGTAATTCACCATGGCAGAAACATCGTTTTCCGAGGCATATGCCAAGGCGGGCGTGGACATCACCGCGGGCTATAAGGCGGTCGAACTCATGAAGGCGCACATCGCGCGCACGGCGACGAAAGGCGTCGTCAGCGGCATCGGCGGCTTCGGCGGCTTGTTCGAGCTGGATCTCGCGGGCATCTCCAAGCCCGTTCTGGTCTCCGGCACGGACGGCGTCGGAACCAAGCTCAAGATCGCGTTTCTCATGGACAGGCACGACACCGTCGGCATCGACTGCGTCGCGATGTGTGTGAACGACATCATCTGCTGCGGCGCAAAGCCCCTGTTCTTCTTGGACTACATCGCCTGCGGCAAAAACGTGCCCGAGAAGATCGCGGACATCGTCAAGGGCGTGTGTGACGGCTGCGTGGATGCGGGCGTTTCGCTCATCGGCGGGGAGACCGCCGAAATGCCCGGCTTTTACCCCGAGGACGAATACGACCTCGCGGGCTACTGCACGGGCATCGTGGACAGGGACAAGATCATCGACAATTCCTCCATGCGGGAAGGCGACGTGATTTTGGCGCTCCCCTCCTCCGGCGTTCACTCTAACGGCTTTTCGCTCGTGCGAAAGGTGTTCGATGTGGAAAACGCCGATCTCAAATCTCCGCTCGCCGCCCTCGGCGGAAAATCGCTCGGCGAGGCGCTGCTTGCGCCCACGCGGATTTACGTAAAGCCCGTGCTGAAGCTATTGGAAAAAGTTGCCGTGCGGGGCATTTCGCATATCACGGGTGGCGGCTTTTATGAAAACATCCCGAGGAGCATTCCCGACGGTCTCTGTGCAAACATAGCGGAAAAGGACGTTCGCTTGCTGCCTGTCTTCTCGCTCATCGAAGAGACAGGACGCATCTCCCGCCGCGACATGTACAACACCTTCAACATGGGCGTGGGCATGAGCATCGTCGTCGCGAAGAAAGACGAGGAGGCGGCACTCTCCGTCCTGCGCGACGCGGGCGAAGATGCCTACCGCATCGGCGAAATCGTCGCCGGAGCCGAGAAAATCCACCTGTACTGATATTTCGGAAGGGCGTTTGTTTGCATGAAGAACGTAGTCGTTCTCGTTTCGGGCGGCGGAACCAACTTGCAGGCGATTTTGGACGCGCAGGAAAACGGCACTATTCAAAGCGCGCGCGTAACGCTCGTGATTTCCAACCGCAAGGACGCGTACGCGCTTGAGCGCGCAAAGGCGCACAATATTCCGTCCGCTACAATCACGAAGAGGCAGGCGGGCTCGCAGGATGCCTTTGAAGACAGGCTGATTGAGGCGATCGAGGGCGCGCATGCAGACCTCATCGTGTTGGCGGGCTTCCTCGCGATTTTGAGCGTGCGCTTCACCTCCCATTTTGAGGGAAAGATCATCAACGTGCATCCGTCCCTCATCCCCGCCTTTTGCGGCGAGGGCTTTTACGGGCTGAAGGTGCACGAAGCCGCTCTCGAACGGGGCGTAAAGTTGACGGGCGCGACCGTGCACTACGTGAACGAAATCCCCGACGGCGGCAAAATCCTCGCGCAAAAGGCAGTCGAGGTGCTGGACGGGGACACGCCGGAGATTCTGCAACGGCGCGTCATGGAGCAGGCGGAATGGGTGCTCCTTCCGCAAATCATCGAAATGTTGACCAAGGAGGCGTAAACCATGGATATCTACTCCGCCAAGGGCATCGGCGAATTGCTTCAGGGGAACAGCTACGCGGGGCGCGGCATCGTATGCGGCGTATCCGATGACGGGAAAAAAGCCGTCGCCGCGTACTTCATCATGGGCAGGAGCGAAAACTCCCGAAACCGCGTGTTTACCGTGGATAACGGCGAAGTCTTCACCAAGCCGTTTGACGAGAGCAAGGTGAAAGACCCGAGCCTCATCCTCTACGCGGCGGTGCGGCAGTATAAGGATACGCTCATCGTGACCAACGGCGACCAGACCGATACGATTTATAAGGGCTTTGAAAGCGGCCTCTCCTTTTCGGAGGCGCTCGCATCGCGGGCGTTCGAGCCGGACGCGCCCAATTTCACCCCGCGCATCAGCGCCGCACTGCGGCTGTGCGCGCCCGTGACGTACAGCATGAGCATTTTGAAGAGCATCGATGCGGAAGGCACCGCATGCGCGCGCTATACCTTTGGCTTCCCCGCCAAAGCCGGGCTCGGGCATTTTCTGCACACCTACGTTGCGGACGGGAACCCCCTCCCCACCTTTCAGGGCGAACCGAAGCGCGTGAAAATCGGAAACGACATCGATCATTTCGCGGATGCGCTCTGGAACGCGCTCGACGAAAACAACAAAATCTCGCTCTACGTGCGCTATATCGACCTCGAATCCAAGAAATACGAGGAGCGCCTCATCAACAAAAACCGCTGAAGGAAAGGGGTAACGCGACATGAAAGAATTCGAGCTGAAATACGGCTGCAATCCCAACCAAAAGCCCGCGAGAATCTATATGAACGACGGCAGCGACCTGCCCGTGGAAATTTTGAGCGGGCGGCCCGGCTTCATCAACTTTTTGGATGCGCTCAACGCGTGGCAGCTCGTGAAGGAGCTGAAGGCGGCGCTCGGCATGCCCGCCGCCGCGTCGTTCAAGCACGTCAGCCCGCCCTCCGCGGCGATCGGGCTTCCGCTCTCGGAAAAACTCAAAAAGGTGTGCTTCGTCGATGACGTGAAGAATCTGGATGCCTCCCCCCTCGCCTGCGCCTACGCGAGGGCGCGCGGCACGGACAGGCTCTGTTCCTTCGGCGACTGGGTCGCCCTGTCCGATGTGTGCGACGCCACCACAGCGCGCCTCATTCGGCGCGAGGTTTCGGACGGCGTGATCGCGCCGGGGTACGAGCCGAAGGCGCTCGAAATCCTCCGCGCGAAGCAGGGCGGCAAGTACAACGTCGTTCAGATCGACCCCGAATACACCTGTGAACCGCTCGAGCGCAAGCAGGTTTTCGGCATCACGTTCGAGCAGGGGCACAATTTCGTATCCATCGACAAAGAGACGCTTGCAAACGTCGTGACGGCGAACAAAGCCTTCCCCGAAAGCGCGGTGCGCGACCTGATCCTCGCGCAGATCACGCTCAAATACACGCAGTCAAACTCCGTATGCTACGCGGTGGACGGGCAGGCGATCGGCGTGGGCGCGGGCCAGCAGAGCCGCATCCACTGCACGCGCCTTGCGGGCTCCAAGGCGGACACGTGGTTCCTCAGGCAGTCCGACAAGGTGCTGAACCTGCCCTTCAAGGACGACCTCACCCGCGCCGAGCGCGACAACGCGATCGACGGCTATATCAACCAAAACGAAGAAGACGTGTGCGAAGACGGCGTATGGCAGCGGTATTTCGCATCGCGCCCCGAGCCGTTTACGCCCGAGGAGAAAAAGGCGTACCTCGCAACCTGCGAAAATGTCTCCCTCGCGTCGGACGCGTTCTTCCCCTTCAGCGACAACATCGAGCGCGCGCACCGAAGCGGCGTGAAGTACGTCGCGCAGCCGGGCGGCTCCGTCCGCGACGACGCGGTCATCGAATGCTGCGACAAGTACGGCATGGTCATGGCGTTTACGAACCTGCGCCTGTTCCACCACTGATCGGGGTGCCGACATGAAACTGCTTGTAGTCGGCGGCGGCGGGCGCGAACACGCCATCATCAAAAAGCTCAAGGAAAATCCCGCCGTGGAGGCGATCTACGCGCTCCCCGGAAACGGCGGCATCGCGCGGGATGCCGTATGCGTCCCGATCCATGCCACGGACATAGAGAATATCGCACTCTTCGCGGCGGATAACAAGATCGACTATGCCGTCGTCGCGCCGGACGACCCGCTCGTTTTGGGCGCGGTGGACGCGCTGGAAGCGCGCGGCATCCCCTGCTTCGGCCCCCGCGCAAACGCCGCGATCATCGAGGGGAGCAAGGCGTTCGCCAAGAACCTCATGCAAAAGTATTCCATCCCGACCGCCGAATTCGCATCGTTTTTCGATATGGAGCAGGCGCTCGCCTATGTCGAAAACGCGCCGACGCCCATCGTCGTCAAGGCGGACGGGCTCGCGCTCGGCAAAGGCGTGATCATCGCCGAAACGCGCGAAGAGGCGAAGGCTGCGATCCGCTCCATGATGGAGGGCGGGAAGTTTGGAAACAGCGGAAAAACCGTCGTCATCGAGGAGTTTTTGACGGGGCCTGAGGTCTCCGTACTTGCGTTTACGGACGGCAAGTGCGTAAAACCCATGGTTTCTTCCATGGATCACAAGCGCGCGCTGGACGGCGACAGGGGCGCAAACACCGGCGGCATGGGCTGTATCGCGCCGAACCCGTATTACACGGATGAGATCGCGAAAATCTGCATGGAGACGATCTTCCTCCCCACGATTCAAGCGATGCACAGCGAGGGGCGCATGTTCAAAGGCTGCCTCTATTTTGGGCTGATGCTCACGCCCAAGGGGCCCAAGGTCATCGAATACAACTGCCGCTTCGGCGACCCGGAGACGCAGGTCGTGCTGCCGCTCATGCAGAGTGACCTGCTGACGGTCATGCAGGCGACCACGAACGGTACGCTTTCGGAGACGGAGGTCGCCTTCTCGGACGACTGTTCCGCGTGCGTCATTTTGGCGTCCGAAGGCTACCCCGCATCCTACGAAAAGGGGTTTGAAATCGATATCCCCGAAGACGTGCTGCCGCACGTGGTTTCGGCGGGCACCGCGCTAAAGGACGGAAAGCTCGTGACCGCCGGCGGGCGCGTGCTGGGCGTCACGGGCATCGGGAAGACGCTTCGGGAAGCATTTTCCGCTGCCTACGAAAGAGCCGAGCGCATCCGCTTTGAAAACAAGTTCTGTCGCCGCGACATCGGACAAAGCGCCCTCAAGGCGAAGGAGTAGAGGACATGGTATACAGAATCTACGTGGAGAAAAAGCCCGCGTTCGCAAGCGAGGCGCTCGCGCTGCATGACGAAGCCGTACACATGCTCGGCATCGAAAACTTAGAAAAGGTGCGCCTTTTGAACCGCTACGACGCGGAGGATATCGAAAAAGCGCTGTTTGACGATGCCGTGCGCACCGTCTTTTCGGAGCCGCAGGTGGATATCGCGAGCGCTGCCCCCGATTTTTCGGGCGCAAAGGTCTTCGCCGTGGAATATCTGCCCGGTCAGTTCGACCAGCGCGCAGACAGCGCCGCGCAGTGCATCCAGCTCATCTCGCGCGGCGAGCGCCCGCTCATCCGCTCGGCGAAGGTGTATTGCCTGTACGGCGACATCTCGGAAGCCGATTTCGAAAAGCTGAAAAAATACGTCATCAACCCCGTGGAGGCGCGCGAGGCTTCCCTTGCCCTGCCCGAAACCATCAAGACCGTGTACCCGACGCCCGAAAAGGTCGAAATCCTTGCGGGATTTCGGGAGCTCGACGAGAAGGGGCTTGTAGACTGCATTTCGCAATACGGCCTTGCGATGGATGCGGGCGATATCGCATTCTGCAGGGACTACTTCCGCTCCGAAGATCGCGACCCGACGCTCACGGAGCTTCAGAAGATCGACCCCTACTGGTCGGACCACTGCCGCCATACGACGTTCCTCACGCACATAGACGGCGTTTCGTTCGAGGACGCGCTGCTCGAAAATGCGTATCAAAAGTACTTGGATGCGCGAAAGGCCCTCGGGCGCACAAAGCCGATTTGCCTCATGGACATCGCGACGCTCGCAGTCAAATATCTCAAAAAGGAAGGCAAGCTGGACAAGCTCGACGAATCCGAAGAGATCAACGCCTGCACCGTCAAGATCGAGGTGGAGGTGGACGGGAACAAAGAGGACTGGCTCCTGCTGTTTAAAAACGAGACGCACAACCACCCCACGGAGATCGAGCCGTTCGGCGGCGCGGCGACCTGCATCGGCGGCGCGATTCGCGACCCGCTATCGGGGCGCTCCTACGTCTACGGCGCGATGCGCGTAACCGGCGCCGCGGACCCGACCGTGCCGCTGTCCGAGACCATCGAAGGCAAGCTGCCGCAGCGCAAGATCGTGACGACTGCCGCGGCGGGCTATTCCTCCTACGGCAACCAGATCGGGCTGGCGACGGGCATCGTGGACGAGATTTACCACCCCGGCTATGCCGCGAAGCGCATGGAGATCGGCGCGGTCATCGCGGCGACGCCCGCCGAAAACGTGCGGCGCGAAACGCCTGCGCCGGGAGACGCCG
>CAYFRC010000007.1:1167-3911 GCA_964345325.1 uncultured Oscillospiraceae bacterium | reverse complement strand
CACGACCGGCAGGCATTGGTGTTGGTGAACAAGGGCGGCGCGACGGGGCGCGACGGCATCGGCGGCGCGACGGGCTCTTCCAAGGCGCACACCGCCAAATCCGTGGAGACCTGCGGCGCGGAGGTGCAAAAGGGCAACGCGCCCGAAGAGCGCAAGCTCCAGCGCCTGTTCCGAAACGGCGAAGCCGCGCGCATGATCAAGCGCTGCAACGATTTCGGCGCGGGCGGCGTATCCGTCGCGATCGGCGAACTGGCGGACGGGCTGGACATCGACCTGGATAAGGTGCCCAAGAAATACGAGGGGCTCGACGGCACGGAGCTCGCGATCTCCGAATCGCAGGAGCGCATGGCGGTCGTCGTCTCGCCCGAGGATGTAGAGCAATTCATCGCGCTCGCCGGCGAGGAAAACTTAAATGCCGTCGTCGTCGCGCATGTGAAAGCCGAAAAGCGGCTCACCATGCGCTGGAACGGGGACGTCATCGTGGACATCAGCCGTGAATTTTTGAATTCCAACGGTGCGGAAAAGCACATTTCCGTTGCGCCCGCGAAGGCGGAGTTTACGCCCAAGGCCGTCAGCGGCGGCTTTGCGGAAAACTACAGGGCTTTGGCAAACGACCTCAACATCTGCTCCAAGCGCGGGCTTTCCGAGCGGTTCGATTCCACCATCGGCGCGGGCACGGTGCTCATGCCCTTCGGCGGGAAAAATCAGCTCACGCCCGTGCAGGCTCTGGTGCAGAAAATCTCCGTCGAAAAGGGCGATACAAACGACTGTTCGCTCATGTCGTTCGGCTTCAATCCCCTAATTTCCTCCCAAAGCCCGTATCACGGCGCCTTCCTCGCCGTGGTCGAAAGCGTCTGCAAGCTGATTGCGAGCGGCGCGGGCTTTGAGGACGTGTATCTCACGTTCCAGGAGTACTTTGAAAAGCCGATGAACGACCCCAGGCGCTGGGGAAAGCCGTTCGCGGCGCTGCTCGGCGCGTTCGCCGCGCAAACGGAGCTCGGCATCGGCGCGATCGGCGGCAAGGACTCCATGAGCGGCTCGTTTGAGAAGCTGGATGTGCCGCCCACGCTCGTCTCCTTCGCGGTGACGACCGATAAGGTGCATAACATCGTCTCCCCCGACTTCAAGGCGGCGGGAAACAAGGTGTATCTGCTCGAATGTGCGCTCGACGAAAACGGGCTGCCCAAAGCCGATTCGCTCAAAGCGCTGTTTGATCGCGTGACCGCGCTCATGCGAGGCGGCATCGCCCTCTCCTGCTACACGCCCTGCATGGGCGGCATCGCGGAAGCGGTGATGAAGATGGCATTCGGAAACGGCTTCGGCTTTCGTTTCGCAGACGATATTTCCGTGCAGACGCTCTTCGGGAACACCTTCGGCGCGTTCGTCGTCGAAACGACGCAGCCGGTTGAAAATGCGCGCCTGTTGGGCGAAATCACGAAAGATACGGCGTTTACGCGAAACGGCGAAAGCATTTCCCTGCGGGAACTGCTCTCGATCTACGAAGACCGCCTGGAGAACGTGTTCCGCTGCAACATCGAAACGAAGGGTACCGCGGAAAACGTTTCCTATGCCCCGAAATCGTATCCCGCGCCCAAAGTCAAAACCGCAAAACCCACGGCGCTCATCCCCGTATTCCCCGGCACGAACTGCGAATACGACAGCGCGAAGGCGGTGCGCAACGCGGGCTTCGATGCGCAAATCCTCGTCATCAACAACATCTCCGCAGAGGGCGCGGCGCGAAGCGTCGAAGCGTTCGCAAATGCGCTCGAGCGCGCGCAGCTTTTGTTCATCCCCGGCGGCTTTTCCGGCGGCGACGAGCCGGACGGCAGCGGCAAATTCATCACGGCATTCCTGCGCAACGAGGAGATCAAGGAGGGCGTCATGCGCCTTCTGAACGCGCGCGACGGGCTCATCTGCGGCATATGCAACGGCTTTCAGGCGCTCATCAAGCTCGGGCTCGTGCCGTTCGGAAAAATCCTCGACGCGGACGAAACCTATCCCACCTTGACCTTCAACACCATCGGCAGGCACCAGAGCCGCATCGTGAGGACGCGCATCGCATCCAACAAATCGCCGTTCCTGCGCTATAAAAATGTCGGCGACATCGTGAGCGTTCCGATCTCCCACGGCGAGGGGCGCTTTATCGCGAGTGAAACGCTTTTGCGGCAGTTGATCGAAAACGGGCAGATCGCCACGCAGTACGTCGATGCCTGCGGCAATGCCACGATGGACGTGCGCTACAACCCCAACGGCTCAATCTTAGCCGTCGAGGGCATCACCTCCCCCGACGGGCGCGTATTCGGCAAGATGGGGCACAGCGAGCGCATCGGATGCGGGCTGTACAAAAACGTGCCGGGCGAATACGACATTCGTATGTTCGAGGCGGCTGCCGCCTATTTCAAGAGCTAAGGAGAGATACATCATATGGGCTATTTGACCGACATCGAGATCGCCCAGCGCTGCGAGATGCGCCCCGTTTCGGAGATCGCGCGCCGCACGGGCATCGCCGAAGACTACGTGGAGCACTACGGGCGCTACAAGGCGAAGATCGACCCCGCGTTCCTCCGCGACGGGGAATCCAAAACGGGGAAACTCATCCTCGTCACGGCGATCACCCCCACGCCTGCGGGCGAGGGCAAGACGACGACCACCATCGGGCTTGCGGACGGGCCTTCCCGCATCGGAAAGCGCGCCTCCGTCGCGCTGCGCGAGGGGGTGGAACTGCTGCTGTGCGTGAACCCGCT
>CAYFRC010000007.1:0-1157 GCA_964345325.1 uncultured Oscillospiraceae bacterium | reverse complement strand
GCGCGGCGCGAGCCGTCGCTCGGCCGCGTGGTCGGAGTAAAGGGCGGCGCTGCAGGCGGCGGGTATGCGCAGGTCGTCCCCATGGAGGACATCAACCTGCACTTCACGGGCGATTTCCACGCGATCGGCGCGGCGAACAACCTGCTCGCCGCGATGCTCGACAACCACATCCAGCAGGGAAACGCGCTTGGCATCGACACGCGCAAGATCACGTGGCGGCGCTGCGTGGATATGAACGACAGGCAACTGCGAAACATCGTATCCGGCCTCGGCGGAAAGCCCAACGGCACGCCGCGCGAGGACGGCTTCGACATCACGGTCGCCTCGGAAATCATGGCGGTGTTCTGCCTTTCCGATTCGATCGCGGACCTGAAGGCGCGGCTTTCGCGCATCGTCGTCGGCTATACCTTTGACGATACGCCCGTGACCGCAGGCGATCTGAAGGCCACAGGCGCGCTCGCCGCGCTGCTCAAGGACGCGTTCAAGCCCAATCTCGTGCAGACGCTCGAGGGCACGCCCGCCTTCATTCACGGTGGCCCGTTCGCCAACATCGCCCACGGCTGCAACTCCGTAATGGCGACGAAACTGGCGCTGCACGTCGGCGAATACGCCGTGACGGAGGCAGGGTTCGGCGCGGACTTGGGCGCGGAAAAGTTCTTGGACATCAAGTGCCGCATGGCGAACCTGCGCCCGGACGCTGTCGTCATCGTGGCGACCGTGCGCGCGCTCAAGCTCCACGGCGGCATGAACAAGAAGAAACTCGGCGAGGAAAACCTGAAGGCGCTCGAAAAGGGAATTCCGAACCTGCTTCGGCACGTGCGCAACATTCGGGAAGTATACGGTTTGCCCTGCGTCGTCGCTATCAACCGCTTCCCCACCGACACGGATGCGGAAATTCAATACATCGAAGAAAAATGTGCCTCTCTCGGCGTAAACGCCCGCCTTTCCACCGTATAGGCGGAGGGCGGCAAGGGTGCGGAGCAACTCGCGCGCGAAGTGGTCAGGCTCTGTGAGGAGGAAAAGGGCGATTTCCGCTTTGCCTACGATATCGATTTGCCGCTATCCGATAAAATCTATGCCCTTGTGACGAAAGTCTACGGCGGAAAATGCGCGGAGCACGTGCCCGCCGCGAAAAAGCACAACGACTCCCTCAAAAA
>CAYFRC010000006.1:0-22965 GCA_964345325.1 uncultured Oscillospiraceae bacterium | reverse complement strand
TGCAGCCCAGCGCATACGCCTCGTCGAGGTCTGTAACGCTCGCAAGCTGGATCGCGCCGCGCTGGTCCGTGCCGGCGACCTGCCCACGCGCCGTGCCGCGCACCTTGAGGCCCACGCCGTTTAGGTAATTGACGAGCGTTTGCGCCACCGTCGTCTGGCTCGCGCCGAACTGCGCGTGCCCGAAGCGGTCGCGCGTCTCGCCGATGTCGCCCACGTTCAGCCCTTCGCTCGCGACCACGATGCACCTGCCGCATTTCACGAGCGCGTCGTTCACGTCGTCCGCGATCTCGGGGAGCGTGAGGTTCGATTCCGCAAGGTATATGCGAAGCGGCATTTCCCGTTTCGGGTCCGCAAGCCGCGCCGCCGCCGGGATGTAGCCGATTTTGCGCCCCATGGCCTGCAAGACCAGAACGGGGTCTGCGGGGCTGGAGCCCGCGTTTTCCTCGTTCGCGTTCTGCACATACGTCGCCCAGTATTTCGCGACGCTGCCGTAGCCGGGGGTATGGTCTATCAGGCGGAACGCGCTGTCGCCCACGTCGTTGTCGATGGTCTTGGGAACGCCCGTCGCGACGAGGTCGAGCCCGCGCTCCGCGGCGAGAGAGGCGATCTTCTCGGCGGTGTCCATGGAGTCGTTCCCGCCGATGTAAAAGAGATAGCCGATGTCGTGCGCGCGCAATACCTCGATCACGCGCTCAAAATCCTCCGGCATGGACTTTTTGAGCTTGTATCGGCACGTGCCGATGGAGCCAGCCGTCGGCGTCGTGCGCAGCAGCGCGATTTCCTCCTCCGACTGGTGCGTCATGTCGATCAGTTCCTCGCGCAGCACGCCTTCGATGCCGTGAAACCCCGCGTATACCGTGCCGAACGTGTCCGGATACGCGCGGCACGCCTCCACGACGCCGCGCAGGGAATTGTTGATGACCGGCGTCGGCCCGCCGGACTGGGAAACGATGACATTTTTCCCCGCCAAAATGAACCCCTCCTACTTCCGAAAATAGGTATCGGCACTATTATACCCTAAATAGCCGTACTTCTCAAGAGTTAATTTTGAATCCGTTGACTTGCGCACCACATCCGCGCTACAATAGGGGCAAACATTCGGAAAGAAGCGGATAGGATTGCTGCCATACGATACCGTACTTTTTGATCTGGACGGAACGCTGACCGAGTCCGGCATCGGAATTACCAACGCCGTGAAATACGCCCTCGCCGAAATGCGGGTTTCCATGGACGAAAAGCTGCTCAAAGCCTTTATCGGGCCGCCGCTGTATGAATCCTTTCGCGATTTGGCGCGTCTAAGTGACAGCGACGCCCGAAACGCGGTGGAAATTTACCGCGTCTATTACGACAAGCGCGGCTGGGCGGAAAACCGCGTCTATACGGGCATTCCGCGCATTTTGCGGACGCTGAAGCAGCACGGCTGCAAGGTGTTCCTCGCGACGGGCAAGCCGCGCCCGTTCGCGGAGCGCATTTTGGACGCATTCGGGCTGCTGCAGTATTTCGACGGCATCAGCGCGATCTCCCTCGCGGACAGGCACGCGGACAAGCAACAGCTCATCGAAGACGCCCTGCAGAGCGCGTCGAGAAACGCGTGCATGGTCGGCGACCGAAAGTTCGACATCGAGGGCGCGAACCTGTGCGGCATCGACTCCGTGGGCGTGCTATACGGCTACGGCTCGGAAGAGGAATTGCGCGGCGCGGGTGCGACGAAGATCGCAGAAGACGTTAAAGCTCTCGAGACTATCCTCTTGGGCGATGTGCCCTCCGCGAAGGGGCTCTTTATCTCGCTCGAGGGTACGGACGGCTGCGGCAAAACCAGCCAGATGAACCAAATCGCCGCGTGGCTCGCGGAGCGCGGCTGGGAAGTGGCGGTCACGCGCGAACCGGGCGGCTGCCCGATCTCCGAAAAGATCCGCGAACTGCTATTGAGCGTCGAAAACGCGGGCATGAGCGACATGTGCGAGGCGCTGCTGTTCGCCGCCGCGCGCGCAGAGCACGTGGAGGGCATGATCGCACCCGCCGTACATGCGGGAAAGGTCGTTTTGTGCGACCGCTTTGTCGATTCATCCGTCGCGTATCAGGGATACGCAAGGGGGCTCGGCGCAGAAAGGGTCGCGCAAATCAACGGCTACGCGATCGGGACATGCATACCAGACATCACGTTGTTGTTCGACGTTTCTCCCGATGTCGCCCTGTCGCGGCGCATGGAGACCTCCGCGCCCGACCGCATCGAGCGCGAAAAAGCCGCGTTCTCGCGGCGCGTATACGAAGGGTATCTCGCGCTCGCGGAAAAACACCCGAACCGAATCAGGCGCATCGATGCCTCGGGCGACATGGACGCCGTGCTCGCCGAGGCGAAGCGCGCACTTTGTGCCGTTTTATAAGGAGGAGATATATATGACGGATTACCAAGGGCTTTGCCTCTATTGTTTTCAGCCGCTTTCGGACGGGGATGTGTGCCCTTCCTGCGGCAAGAGCTGCTTCGATCCCGTACCCATCGACCATCTGACCCCCGGCACCATGCTCGCGGGGCGGTTCGTCGTCGGCAGGGCGGCGGGTGAGGAGGCGGACGGCATCGTCTACACGGCGTATGACACGCAAAAGCAAAAGACGCTGCGTATCCGCGAATATTTCCCGCAGGGCATCGCGCAGCGCATGCCCGACGGCAGCGTCATGCCGAAGGAAGGCGCGGAAGAAGCCTTTGCCGAGGGCAAAGACGCACTTCACGCGATGGAAGAAAAGGCAAACGGCGTATTTTTCGAACAGAACGACACGGGCTATCTCGCGCGCCGTCAGCGCCCCGCGCCAAAGCCCGAGGCGGAGGCGGCGCCCGAGGGCGAAGAAGCGCTTGCCGCAGGTTCGGAGGAGCCGATCGAGGGCAGAAAGATCACGCGGCAAATCGTCATTTTGGGCGCGGCGATCGTTTTGATCGTGATCGGCGGCGCCGCAGCGCTCATCTCGATGCTAAACCGCAGCGCGCGCGACAGCACACAGTCACCCTATTCCACGACTCCGCCCGCGGGCAGCGAATGGACCGCGCCGACGGCGGAACCCGGGCAGCCCGCGTCGACCACCGACCCGGACGACCTCGAGATCGTCGATCCCGGCAGCAAGGACTGGCAGGATGAGGACGGCGCGCCCGACCTTTCGGACGGTTCCGACAACTATAACGATTCCGACGACTACGACGATTTTGAGGACGACGATTTCGGCGGCTCGCCCTCCGCGACACCCGTCGCGAACTACCGCAAGGCCTCCAAATCGCAGATTCGCGCGCTCCAGTGGCGGCTGATCGAGCTGGGCTGGCTCCTTTCCGACACGGCGACGGGCAGGTACGACAGCGCAACCGAGGATGCCGTATACGATTTCCAGGCGTATATGAACAAATACTACAATGCGAACCTCACCGTGGACGGCACCGCGGGGCGAAAGACCGTGCAGTGGCTGCAGGATGAGGACGCGCCGATGCGACCCGGCTCGACCCCCAGGCCGACCGCGAAGCCGACGGCGACCCCCGCGCCCACGCAAAAACCCGTATTCGATGTGGATCAGGCGCTTGCGATGCTGATTCGCCTCGGCTGGCAGGACGATACGGACTTCCACAGCGGCGCGATCGCCGATTTCCAGCGCCACGTCAACGCGCAGTGGGGGAAGAACACGCTCAAGATCACGGACAGACTGGACGATGCGACGGGCACACTGCTGTGCAACCTCATGGAGAGCGACATCCCCGTGCTGACGAGGCCTATAGAAGAACCCGAACCCCAATCCGAATCCGAGCCGGAACCCGAGCCGGAGCCTGAACCCGAACCTGAACCTGAACCCGAACCTGAACCTGAACCCGAGCCGGAGCCGGAACCCGAACCGGAGCCCGAACCCGAGTTCGAGCCGGAATATGAGCCGGAGGTGCCCGCCGTCACCGATGCGGAAACGGCAAAGATGCTCCTGCTTGACATGGGCTGGCTCGCGGAAGAGGATTTGACGCAGGCGCTTCCCGAGGGCAAGGTCGCCATGTTCCAAGAGTACGTCAATGCAATCCTCGGAGAAGGCACGCTCGAAGTCACCGACCAAGTGGACGATGCGACGATATCCTTCCTCTCAAAGCTCGCCCCGGAAGATGTCGCGACCTTCACCAAGCCCATAGAATGACGCGGAGGACGCTATGGCGAGGATCGTTGTAGGCATATCCGGCGGCGTGGATTCCTCCATCGCGGCGCTGCTTCTCAAGCGCGCGGGGCACGAGGTGATCGGCGTCTTCATGAACAACTGGGAAGAAGTAGACGGCGCGGGCGTATGCACCGCCGAGCGCGACTGGGCGGACGCGCGCGACGTCTGCGACGCGATCGGCATCCCCTATTACGGCGTGAGTTTCGCGAAAGAATACAGGGAGCGCGTCTTCAGCCATTTCCTTTCGGAGTACCGAAAGGGGCGCACGCCCAACCCGGACGTGTTGTGTAACCGCGAGATCAAATTCAGCGCGTTTCTCGATTTCGCGAAAAAGGCGGGCGCGGAAAAGCTCGCGACGGGGCATTTCGCGGGCGTGGACTGCGTAGACGGCAGGTACCGCCTGCTCCGCGCGAAGGACGAAAACAAGGATCAGACGTATTTCCTCTACATGCTCGGGCAGCGGGCGCTCTCCTACGCCTGCTTCCCGCTTCGGAATCTCTTAAAGGCCGAGGTGCGGAAGATCGCGCAGGAGGCGAACCTTCCGACCTATTCCAAGAAGGATTCCACGGGCGTGTGCTTTATCGGCGAGCGGGATTTTAAGCCGTTTCTCATGCAATACCTCCCCGCGCAGCCCGGGCAGATACAGACGGAGGACGGTACTGTCGTCGGCACGCACGACGGGCTCATGTACTACACGCTCGGCCAGCGCCGGGGCTTGGGCATCGGCGGCGGCGGAAACGGCGGCAGGTGGTTCGTCGTGGAAAAGGACCTCGAACGAAACGTGCTGGTCGTGAGCCAGGGCGACGAATCCCGCCTGTACGTGGGGCATGCCACCGCGAGCGCGCTCACGTGGACATCGGGAAGCGCGCCCGCCATGGACGGCGAACCCTTCCCCTGCCAAATCCGCCTCCGCCACCGGCAGCCCCTGCAGGACGCCGTCATCACCATTCGGGACGACCGAATGCACATGGAATTCGCCGCAAAGCAGCGCGCCGTCACGGGCGGGCAGGCGGCGGTCGTCTACCGGGGCGAGGAGTGCCTTGGCGGCGGCACGATCGACTGAAAACAAAGGGCGGAAAGCGAAAAGCCTTCCGTCCTTTTGCATTGCCAAAATCTTCCGAGGCGCGCCATTCAATCGCAGCGCGTGCGGTGTTTCCTCTACGCTTCCTCTTTGCGCAACGCATCGTGCCTTACCCGCGCCGACGGTTGGGTAGGCGCGCAATTCCCTGTTGACAACGTCCTAAAGATATCGTATAATTAACATAAATACTCAGAGTTTTGTAAAGGCGCGTATTCCCTGCGCCCGCAGGCGAATATAGACAAACCCATTTTCGAAAGGAGAGACCCCCATGAAGAAATTCCTGGCACTCGCACTGGCTCTGTTGCTCGCGCTCTCGTGCTGCGCGTTCGCGGAGGAGGAAGTCATCGTCAACGAAAAAGGCGTGGTCGAGAACCCCGAGGCCATCGTCGCAGGTGAACACGAACTGATGTTCTGGTCGCTGTTCAGCGGCGGCGAGGGGAGCGTCATGGTCGGCATCGTCGACAATTACAACGCCACCAATCCCGCCTACACGGTTCGAAACGTCCAGCTTGACTGGGGCGAATACTACACCAAGCTGACCACCGCGGTCGCGGTCGATAAGGGGCCCGACATCGGCATCAGCCATCTGGCGAAGCTGCCTGAGCTGCGCAGCCTCGGCGTCGTCACCGACCTGACGGCAGCTGCGGAAGCGGTCGGTTTCGACTGGAGCATGGTCAACCAGAACAACCTTGCGGCCTGCACCATCGACGGCACGCATCCGAACGTAATGTTCTACAACAAAGACCTTTTGAAGGATTTCCTCGATGAGAACGGCAACCTGATCGTCCCGCAGACGGCGGACGAAGTGTATGCATGGCTCGGCGAAATCAAGGCCACGCTTTCGGACGGTCAGTCCGTGCTCGCGTTCCCGACCACCGGGGACGATCCGTTCCGCCTGTGGTGGGGCCTGTATCACCAGCAGGGTGTGGCGCCCGTCATCACGAGCGATCTGGAGGTCACCATCGATAAGGATGCGACGATCAAGGCGCTCGAATACATGAAGTCCTGGTTCGACGCGGGCTACATTCCGATGAACCTGAGCAGCTACATCCAGTACTTCACCGCCGGCAATGCCGCGCTCGCGATCGGCGGCGTGTGGAACACCTTCACGGTCGAAAACGTCGAAGGCCTGAACTTCGGCGTCACGTTGATCCCGCAGTGCTTCGGCGGCGAGGGCGACTACGCGATCTGGGGCGATTCCCACACCTTCATCGTGCCGGTGAAGTCCACGCATACCGACGAAATCGTGCAGGCTTGCGTGAAGTTCTTCGACTTTGCCTCCAAGAACTCCATCCAGTGGGCGACCGCGGGCCACGTCGTCGCGAACGTCAACGTCGTCGAGTCTCCGGAATACGCGGCGCTGCCGTATCGCGCGGACTATAAGGACGCTGCGAACTACGTCGTATACTTCGAGGCGAACCCGTACTCCTACCCGATCCGCGATGCGCTCATCGCGCAGATCGGCGCCTACCTCACCGGCGAACAGGATGCGGAGACCACCTACAACATGATCGTCGAAGAAATCGAAGCGACGATTTCCTAAGCACAAGGGTGCACCGTGCTTTCCCCGAGGAAACTCGGGGAAAGCACTCTGTATTTCTCCGAGGAGGCCATGACCATGCAGCAAAAGACAGCGCGCGCAAAGGAATTTCGCGCATTTGGGGTCGCCCTCTGCTTCCTGTTGCCGTTTACGGTATTGTATTCGGTTTTTACGATCTATCCCGTATTCCAGAGCGTCTATATCAGCCTGCACAACTGGACGCTCATGGGAAAGCAGGATTTCATTCTCTTTGAGAACTACAAGGCGATGTTCTCGGACAAGTTTTTCTGGCAGTCGCTGTGGAATACGACGAAGTTCGTGCTGTATTCCACGCCCGTCATCATGATTTCGTCGCTCAGCCTCGCGCTGCTCGCGAACCGCGCGACGCGGATGAGGCGGGTATACCGCACCGCGTATTTCATGCCGAACCTTCTGTCGGTCGCGGTCATCTCCTATATCACGATTTTTCTGTGTCAGCCGCATAATATGGGCTTCATCAGCAATTTGATGCATTCTCTGGGCGTCAGTGCGGATTTTGAAATTTACTGGCTTGCGGACAAGCATCTCGCGTGGGTGACCATCGTCGTGGCGACGATGTGGTGGACGCAGGGTTATAATATGATGCTGTACATTTCCGCGCTGCAGGACATCCCGGACACCATGTACGAGGCGTCCGAGATCGACGGCGCGACGCCGAGGCAGCAGCTCTTCCGCATCACGCTGCCGCTTTTGAGCAAGACGACTTGGCTGATACTGCTCTTGCAGCTCATCGCGTCGTTTAAGGTTTTCCAGCAGATTAAGCTGATCACCGACGGCGGACCCGGGCGCGCAACGCGGCCGTTGATCCAATACATCTACGAACAGGCGTTTGAGAAGCAGCGCATGGGCAAAGCCTGCGCGATGAGCTTTATGCTGTTTTTCATCCTGATCGTGTTGACCGTCATCCAGCGCAAGATCGGGCGGAAGGGGGAAGAAGAATGAGCCAATCCGTGAAGGTGAAAGCCTCCTCTGGGCGCAAGCACAAGATGACGGCGGGCAGCGTGGTGCTCGAAATCATCTCGCTCGTCCTCGCGTTGATCTGCTTTTTCCCGCTCGTGTGGATGATATGCGTATCCCTCAAGATCAACGAATCGAGCCTGCCGACGGCGTTTCACTATTTCTTCCCGCCGTTTACCTTGCAGCACTATATCGACGTGCTGTCCGGCGGGACGAAGGTCGTCCGCTGGCTCACGAATTCCGTCGGCATCGCCGCGATCGTCACGGCGTTTGTCGGGCTTTCGTGCTCCATGGCGAGCTACGCGCTGGCGAAAATGCAGTTTCGCGGCCGCAAGGCGTTCTACTACTATTTCCTGATCGGCCTCATGGTGCCGGGCGAGGCGACGATCGTCTCCCTGTTCGTATTGGCGAACAGCCTGAAGCTCATCGATACCTACGCGGGGCTGATCCTGCCCGCGCTCGCAGGCTCCATGAACATCATCATCATGACCAGCTTTTTGACGGGCATCCCCAACGACCTGATCGATGCCGCCTGCATCGACGGCGCGGGCGAGGCCTCGACATACGTACACGTGGTGCTTCCGCTTTCGCGAACCGTGCTGGTGACGGTTTCGATCTTCACCTTCATCGGCAACTGGAACAGCTACCTTTGGCCGTACCTGTGCGCGATGAGCGAAGACAATTTCACGCTGCCGGTCGGCATCCCGACGTTTATCAGCCAATTTACGGTGGATAAGACGGTTCCGATGACGGTCAACTCCATCGCGTCGCTGCCTATCCTCATCTTCTTCGTGCTGTTTGAAAAGCAGATCGTCAAGGGCATCTCCCTGACGGGCATCAAGGGATAATCGAGGGCATAAAAAATCCCGTTCCGGCGACGGAGCGGGATTTTTGTTGCCTCATTGGGTTACTGCTTAAATTCGACGGCGCTTATGGCACTCTCTATCAGGGCGCGCAAATCCTCCGCAGCGTAGTATTCCTCGGGCGCTGCGAACCCTGCCGAGGCGATGCAGGCGACAAAGCCGACATCCCCAAGCTGGCGATAACAGACAGCGGTCTGCTCGTACACCGTTCCCGTCTTGTCGGCGTTCGGGTAGCTGCACTTGTAGGAGAATATCAGCCAGTCGTTCCCCAAGACGGATTCCGTTCGGACATCCTCCGCGGTGAAATCCTCGTAGAACGAGGAATACATCTCCGGAAGCTTCTGCGCCAGCGCCGCGCTGTCGCCGTTTCCCGTCGTGTAATAGAAGAAGCGGACGGGCGATGCCGAATCCTCCGGCTTATAGTACAGTTCGCTTTCGGCGCCCTCCGTGTTGGGCGAAATCCCCTCGAAGGGGACGTAGCCGCTCGGCGCGCGCACCTCGCCCACCGCTCTGTAGTCCGCTTGGCTTTCCGTGCCGTAGTTCAAAATCAAAAGTGCGCCGCCCTCTCCCTCCGCATGGGCGATGCCCGACGCGAGGAGAATGAGCGCTGCCAGCAATGCAAGAAATTGTTTCATCACACACTCCTTGTTCGTGCGGAATCCGCCCTTCGTCATTCGACTTCTTTGCCGTCGATATACACCTTTACGACGTTGGTCGAAATCTCAAACGGGCAGCCGTCCGTCAGCACGATGTCGGCGTCCTTGCCCTTTTCGAGCGAGCCCACGCGGTCTTCTAAGCCGATGTGCTTTGCGGGGTTGATGGTGATCGCCTTGAGCGCCTCGAAGGCGTCCATCCCGCTCTTCACGGCGAGCCCCGCGCACATGGCGAGGTATTTCTGCGGGATCACGGGCGAATCCGTGATGATGGATACGTTCAGCCCCGCGCGATTCAGCGCGCCCGGCGTCGTCCAGCTCTTGTTGCGCAGCTCGAACTTGCTCGCGTGGCCGAGCGTGGGACCGACGGCTACGGGGTAGCCCTCTTTTGCCAGCTCCTCCGCGACGAGGTGCCCTTCCGTGACATGCTCCAGCGTCAGCCGCACGCCGAATTCCTTGGCGATGCGGATCGCAGTAAACAGGTCGTCCGCCTGGTGCGCGTGCGCCTTCAGCGGCATTTCGCCCTTCAAAACGGGGATCAGCGCGTGCAGTTTCATGTCAAACGCAGGCCGTTTGGAGATGTCCTCCCCCGCATTTTCGAGCTTTAGCATGTACTCGCGCGCCTTGAACAGCATCTCGCGCAGCTTGGCGGCGGTGGACATGCGCGTGGAATCGCCCTTTTCGCGATAGCAGCGCTTCGGGTTTTCGCCGAACGCGCACTTCATGGCGACCTCTTCCTTGACGCACATGTCGTCCACGCGCTTCCCGACGGGCTTGATCGCCGCAAAGGTGCCGCCCAGTACGTTCGCGCTGCCGGGTCCCACGCAAAGGCACGTAACGCCCGCGCGCGCAGCTTCCTTTAGCGCATAATCGAACGGCTGTATGCCGTCGATCGCGCGAAGCTGCGGGGAGAGGATGTCGTTGTATTCGTTGTAATCCGCGCCCTCGTAGCCGATGCCGTAGCCGTCCAGCCCCGTATGTCCGTGCGCCTCGACAAAGCCCGGATAGGCGTTCAGTCCCGTCGCGTCAAAGACCTCGCAATCCTCGGGCGCGGAAAGCGCCTCGCCGATGTCCGCGATCTTGCCCCCGTCGATCAGGATATCCGCCTGATACGGCGTTTCGTGTACCGCGTCAAAAACCTTCGCATTCCGAATCAAAAGCATGGCAAACCTTCCTCTCCGGTGTTTTTTCCCGCGTTCATGATACGCGACAACGCGCAATCTGTCAAGCCCGTTTTTTCGCCGCGACAAAGCGATGCAACAAAAAAGCGCCGCGCTTCGTCTTAATCGTACCGTGTTTTGTCACACCTCTGGAGAGAGGTCTACAAGTACTACTATTGTATACTACGAGGAACACAATATGCGAATCAGCCGCTTCCTTTGGGGACTAATCGCCGCGCTCTTGCTCTTACAGTCTTTCGCCTTTTCGTTAGCAATCCCCTATACGGAGATCGAACGCGCGCGCGACGTCGCCTACGACCTCCCTACCGGAGACAGGGCGCGCCTTGCGCCCGACGAGCAGCCCCTCGGCAGCGAGAGCATCGACGTAGCGTGCGATGACGGATATTCCCTCATAGCGGTCAAAATGGCGCTTTCCGGCAAGACCGCCTCCACCGACGAATGGCAGGAGACGAAGCAGTGGGTGCTCGACCTCGCCAGCGCGGTGCTCGCCGATACGGAGGGCGAGGACAGCCAACACATCGCGGACGCGCTGTGGGGTGCGATTTCCGACCGCCGCGCGCACTTCCACTTCGAGGACGGCGCGGCGCTCCCGCTGTGGGCGGACAAGAGCCTGCTCTTTACGCGGATCGAGGTCACTTCCCCGTATACGCCCGACCTCGGAATCGGCGCGCGCGGAAAGAGCGTCGCGCTCCTGCAGAACAAACTCTATGCCGCGGGCTTTTATACGGGCGTATCCGACGGCGAGTACGGCGAAATGACCTCCGCCGCCGTAAAGGAAATACAGACGTTCATGCGCGAGAGGGAAAATCAGGCGATTCTCGCCCTCGCATCGCGATACGCGGATGCGGATGACGAGGCGATCCACCTTTCCGCCGATATGCGCGACTTGGGCGCATCCCCCGTCGCGGAGCCGAAGACCGAAGTCACGGGCATCGCGGACGACAGGCTGCAGATCTACCTCCAAAGCGATTTGTTTACCGCATACGAGCGGCCGCTCGCCTACGGCGACAGCGGGAGCGACGTAATACGGCTGCAAAGGCGGCTTTCCGCGCTCGGCTACGCGACGGACGCGCCCGACGGCATGTACGGCGCGAACACGCAGCGCGGGGTGCTTTTGTATCAGCATTACGCGAACCTGCCCGAAACGGGAACCGCGGACGAGGAGACGCTGTCCTCCATCTTTTCCGAAGACGCGCACTTGCCGGATAACCCGATGCTCGCGAGCGGCTCCTCCGGCGAACCGGTGAAGGAGCTGCAAAGGCGGCTCAAATATCTGGGCTTCATGAAGGGCGGCATCGACGGCTCCTACGGCGCGACGACGACGGAGGGCGTAAAAAACCTGCAAACCTACCTGCGGCAGCGGGAGATGGACGCGCTGCTCGCACAAAGCGCAGCACCCAATGCGGATGCCGATTCCGATGACATCGCGCCCGCGCCGCCCGCGAACGCATCCGCCACGGAAAACGATGTGGATATGTCCAAGGTCAAAACCGCCGTCAACGGCATTGCCGACCCGCTGCTCCTCGATACGTTCTACGCGGACTCCTTCCCCGCCGTCCCCAACCTCCTCAAGGAGGGTGACGGGGGGCAGGAAGTCGTGCGGCTGCAGCGGCGGCTCGCGGACCTCAGTTACCTGTATTCCGCGCCCGACGGGGACTACGGCTCCGTCACCGCAAATGCGGTGCAGGCGTTCCAGCGGCGCAACTCCCTCTCGGCGGACGGCGTCGCGGGGCACGACACATTGTCCGTCCTCTACTCGTCGGAGGCGATCAAGGCACAAAAGCCCTATCTGCTGAAGGTGGACACCTCCAAGCAGCGCGTATACGCCTATTCTCCCGACAACAGCGGCGAATACACCGTGCTTGTGAAGACGATGAAGTGCTCCACGGGCGTCAACGCCACGCCCACGCCCAAGGGCACCTTCCAATCGACGACGGGCCCCGGCGCGCGCTGGCACTACTTTAAAAAGTTCCAGTGCTGGGCGCAGTACGCCTACTACATCAAGGGCGATATCATGTTCCACAGCGTGCTGTACCCCACGAAGAACGGCAAGGTCACGCAGAGCAGCGTGAGGAACCTCGGCAGGAAGGCCTCCCACGGCTGCGTGCGGCTCTCCGTCGAGGATGCCAAGTGGCTCTGGAACAACTGCCCGAGGAATACGACCGTTATCGTGTATTGAGTATCGGAAACGCCGCGCGCCCCGCCATAAGAGACGGAGCGCGCGGCGTTGTCATAACATATATAGAGAGGGCGATGCATTGTGACTGTTACTTCGCTTCTCAACTGTCTGAAGGTGCTTTTCAACGACGAATCGCTCTACGGCTTTTCCACCATAGACAGCGCTTTGGCAGAGAAGACCGGGTGCAAATGCGCCGTCACCACGTTGATGCCGTATCCCGACCTGTCCTATATGTACAATCCCGTGGAATTCTTTGAGATGACCGAATCGCTTCGCAAAGAGCACAGCGAGAAAATGGCGGAATTGAAAAAGTTTCTCGACCGAAACTCCGTCAGGTATGCAACGCCCCCCGCTTCCCCCAAGGACGACGGCGAGCACCTTGCGGAATTTTCGTATAAGTGGGCGGCGATCCATGCAGGGCTCGGCTTTATCGGAAAAAACGACGTGTTCGTACACGAAAAATACGCACAGCGCGTGAGGATTTCGTGCCTGCTCATCGACTATGAAATGCCCGTCTTTCGCGGCGAAGTCATCAGCAAATGCGGCGCGTGCGATATCTGCGTAAGGGCTTGCCCCCACGGGTTTATTGCGGGGCAGACTTGGCATGAGAATGTGCGGCGAAGTGCGCTCCTCGACTATAAAAAGTGCGCCACCAAAAGCAAGCACGGCGGCGACGGGATGCGATATCTATGCGCCCTTTGTTCGTTGGCCTGCACGTATCCCGGCTGTGCGCATCGATAAGCATCGGGATTGTGTCAGAGCGTTTTCTCCGCAACCAAAACCGTTACCCCGTCCTGTTCCACTTCCTTTATTGCGACGAAACCGTTCTTTCCCCAGAAATGGGTGGACTGGGGATTGTCCTTTTCCATGCCCAGGCGCACGGATGCAAACCCGCATTCCTTGAGATATCGGCATAATTCCCGTATGATTCCCGACCCGATTTGCTTCCCCTGCAACCCTTTGTTCACCATAAAGAAACCGATATAGCAGCAATCGAAATTGGGATAGCCTTCTATCAGGTCCATAATCGCGACCAAGACGGCGCCCTCATAAAGCCCGATAAAATACTTGGAAGCCGCCCCGATCCCCGGCGGAGTCCTATGAAGGTCGTTCAAAACGAGCGCTTTGGAAGGCTTCTTATTGCAATAGCGATAGTACTGTGTGTTTTGCATGCAGAGGTCGAGGATTTCGTCCGCGTCCGAATCGCGCAGGATGCGAACGGCATATATACTGCTGAACTTTGGAATGTCGAGCATGGTTTCCCGCCCTTCATCATGATTGGCTTATTTATTGGGAAACTCCCCGCCGCACGGAAACGGCGGGGAAAGGTTCTGCGTTCGGGATTTACGCCTGCATATGTTCGTCGTAAAAGCGTGAGAACCGCGCAAACATCTCTTCATCCAACTTGTCGCACCACTTTTGTCTGTCGAGATGCTCAGAGATATACTCGGCCTTGTCCGCCGCAAACTTCTCTTTGTTTTCCGCAGCGCTCAGGTCGTAATCGAGCGTTTTAAGCCATTCGTCGAATTCGGCGTTAAACGCATCGATATACGTCATATCGTCGTAGAGGTAGCTATGTCCCCTGTCCTCAAGGCGAAGGAATACAAAGCGAGGGTCGTCTTTATTTTTTTCGTAATACAGGTCGAAACCATACCCGATGGGTACGACATCGTCATCCGCACTATGGACGGCCATGACCGCCGCTTCGCTCGCCGCAAAGCCGTCCAAAGCGGTATTCGTAGCGTATTTGCCGAATTTGATCCTCTCGTGCAGCTTGACAAACGGCATAATCGCGTAGATTCCGTCGTCTGCCTGCTGCTTGCCGCCCGCTTCAAACAGGTCGGACGAGCCGTTGCTGCCCGCGCACTCTATCACCGCCTTGATTTCGGGGTGGTAGGTCAACACGCTGCACGCGCTGTACCCGCCCCAACTGTGCCCGAACAGGCCAATCGGAAGTTTTGGGAAATTGCCGCTGTCCTCGATGAAAGAAAGGGCGTGGTCGAGGTCGATTACGCCCTGCGGAAAGCCGCCGACGCCGTTCCCCTCGCTCTCGTCGTTGCCCGTGGCGTCGTAGGCGAACACGTCGTATCCGTGCTGCGCAAAGGCATTCGCGCAATCCATATATGCGTTATGTCCCGCCCCATACCCGTGCACAATCACGATGATGCCGCGCGGCTCCTTGCCCGCGCTGTACAGATATCCCGTAAGCATTTGCCCTTTATCGGACGGAAATTCGTACTTCGTCCGCTGCAACCCTTCAAAATCCTCCACGTACAGCCTGTACGGCTCATAGGTAGAAAGGCGCGTATTGATATTCCCCTCGTATATCATTGCGCACATCGCCCACCATCCGCCGACCAGTAACACCAAAATACATGACAGCACGATCAAGACGATTTTCTTCTTCGATCTCGCCTTTTTCATCCGCGATCCCTCCCATAATCATTTATTTGTAGCCCCATCCAAGGATAGCATTGCTTTGTTAAAGCTGTTGCCGCTTTCGCGCTTTGCAGAATAGCGCCGCTTCACCATTCCGTTCCGAACCTTCAAACGGAAATCCGCTTACATTTGCAGCGATACGATCCAAAAGCACGCCACGGTTATCAACGAAATCGGCGTCATGACGTATTTCTCTTTCTTGCTTTTGGAGAGGAAGTTCATCACCGTATTCAGCGAAAGATATATCGCCATCGCGATGCCGAGCACCTTCTTTGCCCTATTTGAAAACCAAAGTGCAACGAATCCGCCCATCTGCAAAAGATAAATCACAAAAAACACCTGAAGCAGAAGCTGAATTGCCAGCGCGAGCTTCAGCTTTTTGGGGATAACCGAGTATCTACCGCCCATGGTGAACTCGCCAAACGGCAGCCCGCATAGATTCAGCACAGATACTGCAATTGCTATCGAAAAGGTGCATGCCCCAATGATTGATGCCATACTCTGCCCTCCACATTTCGCACTTTGGGGAATTGCGCCGCTTCACCCGCTCCGACCGCACAAAGGCGACCGGCGGAGAAACCGATGGCCGACATTTCAAAATCCTTTGCCGCTCTTTGGATTTTCGCTCTCCGTCAAACGGGAAGGGTATCTTTTTACTCTCAGAAAAGGCGGCAGATCAGATTCAGCGAACCCGGTGCACCTTCATCGATATACCGCGAATCGACGAAGCCGTGTTTCTCATATAGATGGATAGCCTCAGCATCCTCCTTTTTCACGCACACTTCCACGTGGTCAAAATGACCTTCTTTTCGCAATTCATCCAGTATCAGTCCAAGCGCGGCAGAACCGCATCCTTTGCCCTGGTACCGTTGATCTATCATAAATTGCTGTAAATCGTAGCCTAACGGTTCATCGGTAAACTCTCTGACCAAGGCGACACCGACAATGGCGCCGTCATTTTCAACGACAAAAACCTTGGCATTGCACTTGCGATAGACATATCCTCTGGCCAGAATTCCGATTGCAGGTGCAACGTATCCTTTCTGGCTGTCCTTTACAGATAAGGCGGCTACGTCAAACCAGTTATCTTCGGTAACATCCGTTAGTTTGAGCATTGTATTTTCCTTTCAACCCCCGTTTTTTTAATTGCTCCATTCGTTTTTGTTTTCGATTTTGTACTCCGTCAAATCGGAAGCTACTCTTCAATCCACTCCAAAATAACCCGATCCGCGAGTAATCTGACGACGTAGCATTGGTCTGCGCACAATTCGATCTGCATTGCTCCATAGGCGACATAGTGATACAGATACTCCAATTTGCATTCCCTTTTTGCGAGATCAAACAGCTTTTTCAGTTTTCTCTGTACATACACGGTTTCGTATTTTCTTCGTTCATACGCATACAGCTCTGTTTCCGTTGCATCGGTTATGTGAATACGCATTTTGAGCGTCTGCGCGCTCGGATGTGTATAGCGTATGGAATCGTGATACGAAACGTCCTCTTCGAATAGGAATGTAAGCCATTCGTCATGCAAGGCAATTCCCTTGATAACGCAGTCGTGCGGCGTCGGAATTGTCGGTAAACAGCGTTCGATCAAACTGTATGATTCTGTTGCCACTTTCATACTCCTTCGTTCGGATTGCGTTTTGCAGACCTGCCGCCATGCGCGCCTCCCAAAAAACACAAAAACCACGCGAACTCGAGCCGGTTCATCCGCGGCGCTTGCCAAATTCCGCTTATTGCTGCTGCCTCTCGGCCCTGACACGATTCACGGCATGACACCGCACGGAGCCCAAAACTGTCATCACCCGCGTGGATGAAAGCATTTTACCATAGATAAAGCCGATTTGCAAGTTGTTTTTCGATAAAACGTGCGTTTTATGCCGCAAACGACCGCGTTCTTTGCTTGCCCAAAGGCTGGCACTTGGTGTACAATGGTGCATGAGGTGGTGCGGTTTGAACTATCAGATCATCACGGATCCGCTCGTCGGCGCGATCATCGGCTACATCACAAACGACATCGCGATCAGGATGCTGTTTCGCCCCACAAACCCCATCTATTTTATGGGGCGGCGCGTGCCGTTTACGCCCGGGCTCATCCCGAAGGAAAAGGCGCGGCTGGCGGAGGCCGTGGGAAAGGCCGTCGGCGGAAATCTCCTCACGGCGGACACCGTGGAAAGCGCACTTCTGTCCGACCGCATGACGGAGAAGATTTCGGACGCCGTCGACACATTTCTTGCAAAGCTCCGCGAAAACGGCGAAACCGTGGAAGGCGCCGCGAAGAAACGGATCGACGCTTCCGCATTCGACGAAAAGCGCGCGGAGTTCGAAAACAAGCTCGCGGACGTGCTTTCCGAAAAGCTCATCGCGGCGGACGTGGGCGGCATGGCGTCCAAGGGCGTTACGGAATACGCGAAGAAAAAAGCCCCTTCGCTTTTGGCGACGCTCGTGCACGAGCTCGTGGACGACCGCGTGAAGCTCTCCGTGCAGGGGCAGATTCGGGACGCGGTAAACGAATACGTAGAGGCAAACGCGCGCGACGCGCTGTACGGCGCGATCCGCTCCGAAACGGAAAAGCTGCTGCAGATGCCCGTTTCGGACATCGTCGCGAAAAACGAGGAACGCATCCCGCTTATAAAGGAAAGGCTGCTCTCCCTGTACCGCGACGCGATCCGCTCCGGCACGGAGAAAATCCTGCAATCGGTGGACCTCGCGACCATCGTACAAGAGAAGATCGAAAATTTGGACAACGCCGAGATGGAGCGACTGATTCTCAAGGTCGCAAACAGGGAGCTTCGGGCGATCGTGTGGCTGGGCGCGGCGCTCGGCTGGCTCATGGGGTTTATCAACTACTGGCTGTCATAACGGAGGAGAAACTATATGGCGCAGATCAATATGGCGCTCGATATCGGCACCGCGAACATCCGCGCGGCGACGAGCGATGACGGGCTGTTTTTAAGCGAATCCGCAGCCGTCGCGCTGAAAAACGGGGAGGGCATATCCTTCGGCAATGCCGCATACGCGCTCATGGAGCGGACGCCGCCGGGCGTACACATCGGCTTTCCGATGCGCAACGCGCGCCTTGCGGACGAGGCGCTTTTGCGCGCGTGGCTGAAGCGGCTGCTAAAGGAGATGCGCGGCAGGGCGCATTTGCTGCTCTCGTGCTCGCCCGACATGGCGACGGCGGAAAAGCGCGTGTTGGGCGCGATCGCGATGGATTGCGGCGCGCAGAGCTGCTGCTTCGCGGATGCGGACGTCGTCTCCGCAATCGGCGCAAACCTGTTCAACCTGCTTCCCGAAAGCTTTTTCCTGTGCGATGTCGGCGCGGGGCATGTTTCCGCAACGCTATTCGGCGGAAACGGCGCGCTGCACCGCGAGTGCATGCCCTACGGCGCATCAGAGGCGATGAAGGCTCTCCTCCGCGCCATCCGCGAGAGCCACCGCTTTGCGGTCGGCGTGCGGGAGGCGGAGGCGCTCCTGCGCGATTTGTCGGGGCTTCGGAGCATCGCGGCGAGCGTGCGCGGGGTCGATTTGGAGAGCGGTTTCCCGCGCGAGCGGGAAATTGAAGCGGAGCACGTCGCGCAAGCGATTGAGCCCGTCGTATCCTCGGCGGTATCGCTGTGCGAGAGCGTGCTGTCCCGCTGCTCCCCCGTCTGTATGGAGGAATTGGCGGACAACGGCATCACCATCGTCGGCGGGGGCGCGCAGACCTACGGCATGGAAAGCCGCATCACCAAGAGGGCGAACCTCCCCACGCGCATCTGTCCGGAGCCGGAAGCCGCCTCGGGCAAGGGACTGATCGAGCTTTTGAAGCACCCGAACGCATACGATCCGTACATCACGCCGTTCGAGGATATCCTCACAAAGCGGTAAAGCACCTCATTTCCGCAGATTTAACATTTTGGCGCCTTTGCAGAGAGGGCGATAAATATGCGATGTGCTCGATTTTACGTCTCGGAAATCGGGCACGTCTGCATAAAATAATGGATATGTAAATCGCAAATCCAAAGTGCCTCCACTTGTAATGGAGGCTTCTTTATGATAAAATATGGATATTATGCCCCTCGGGCTACAGTTTACGAAGGAGGATCTCCCCCAATGACATATCACAAACTGAGCGTATTTGAAATCAAAAAATCGATCATCACCAAGTTAAACCGCGCCTACGGCTGCGACGTGTCCGATGCGACGGTCAACCAGCTCTATCAGGCGGTCGCCGGAACCGTGCGCGACGAGATTATGGACAGGCGCGCGCTTTCCCGCGGTGTTCGCAAAAAGGCGGGGCAAAAAAAGCTATACTACCTTTCGGCGGAGTTCCTCGTGGGGCGGACGCTGCTCAATAACATGATCGCGCTGTGCAACGAGGCCAACTACGCGCAGGCGATCAAGGAACTGGGCATCGATGAGTCGATCCTGTTCGAGCAGGAGCCGGAGCCGGGTCTCGGAAACGGCGGCCTCGGCCGCCTTGCCGCTTGCTTCCTGGACTCCCTGAGCGCGATGGACCTTCCCGCGATGGGCTGCACCATCCGCTACGAATACGGCCTGTTCCGCCAGAAGATCGTGGACGGCTATCAGGTCGAACTGCCGGACAACTGGCTGAAGGAGGGTAACCTCTGGGAGGTCTGCCGCCCGGACATGACGTATGATGTGGCGTTCGGCGGACAGGTGGAGGAATTTACCACCGAGGACGGCAAAAAGAGCTATCGCACGGTGAATGCGAACATCGTAAAAGCCGTTCCCTACGATGTACCCGTTCTGGGCTACGACGGCTGCATGGTCAATATGCTGCGCCTGTGGTCCGCGCGCGCGGCGGTCGATTTCGACATGCTGTCCTTCAACCGCGGCCTGTATACCCGCGCGATGGAGGAAAAGGCGCTGGCGGAGGTCATCTCGCAGGTGCTCTACCCCGAGGACAACCACCAGCAGGGCAAGGAGCTGCGTTTGAAGCAGCAGTATTTCTTCTCGTCCGCGTCCGTGCAGTATGCGGTGGACGACTTTGTGAAGGTGTATGGCACGGATTTTTCCATTTTCCCGGACAAGGTCGCCATCCACATCAACGACACGCACCCCGGCATCGCGATTCCCGAGCTCATGCGCATCCTGATGGACAAGTACGGCTTGGGCTGGGACGAGACGGAGGACATCGCGCGGCGCACCTTTGCATACACGAACCACACCGTGCTTCAGGAAGCGTTTGAAAAGTGGTCCGTGGATTTGGTGTCCCGCCTTCTCCCGCGCATCTACATGATCCTCGAGGAGATCAACCGCCGCGTCTGCGCAAAACTGTGGGACGTGTACACCGGCCAGTGGGAGCGCATCGGGCAGATGGCGATTATCTCCCACGACTGCGTGCAGATGGCAAACCTGTGCATCGCCATGACGCACATGGTCAACGGCGTGTCGCAGATTCACGCCGCCATCCTGAAAAAACAGACCTTCCGCGATTACTACATGATCGATCCCGATCATTTCATCGGCATCACCAACGGCATCACGCACAGGCGCTGGCTCATGCAGGCAAACCCCGCGCTGGCAGAACTGCTTGACGAGGCGATTTCGCCCATTTGGCGCAAGCAGCCCGAGCGGCTGGAGGACCTCCTTCCCTACGCGAAAGACAAGGCGTTCCTCGAAAAGTTCGCCCGCGTGAAGCACGACAACAAACTCCGTCTGACCGCCTATATGAAGCGCCGCCAAAACGTCGATATCGACCCGGATACGCTCTTCGACGTGCAGGCGAAGCGGCTGCACGAGTACAAGCGCCAGCTCATGAACGCGCTCGCGATCCTCATGCTCTACAACCGCATCGTCGAAAATCCTTCGTTCGAGACGCAGCCGAGGACGTTCTTCTTCGGCGCAAAGGCCGCGCCCGGGTTCTACCGCGCAAAGCTCATCATCCGCATGATCAACGCCGTCGCGGACCTGGTCGCGAAGCACCCGCGCGCGAGCAAGATGATCAAAGTCGTGTTCCTCGAAAACTATTGCGTCTCCGCAGCGGAGGTTCTGATTCCCGCAGCGGAGCTCTCCGAGCAGCTCTCCACCGCCGGCAAGGAGGCCAGCGGCACCGGCAACATGAAGTTCATGATGAACGGCGCGCTCACGATCGGCACGATGGACGGCGCGAACGTCGAGATTTTCGAGTCCGTCGGCAAGGACAACATCTATATCTTCGGGCTTTCGGCGGAAGAGGTCGAGGCGGGCTATTCCACCTACCGCGCCGCCGAGATCTACGAGACGAACCCCGCCATCCGCAAGGCGCTCACGCAGCTGATCGACGGCACATTGTGCCCCGAGAACCCCCGCCTGTTCCAGGATCTGCACCACGCGCTGCTGTTCGGCGACGGCGGCGGCATGGCAGACCCCTACTTCGTATTGAAAGATCTGCAGGATTACATCAATACGCAGATCCGCGTCTCAGAGGATTACTGCGACCGCGACAAGTGGCTTGCGATGGCGCTGCGGAACACCGCCTGCAGCGGCATCTTCTCAAGCGATCGCACGATCGCCGAATATAACGAGAAAATCTGGCACTTAAAGCCGCTCGCCCTGTGATTCGGCACGATTCCTACAACAGCCTTTGCAGGTCCAAACAGGCGGCGTGCGTCTGCGGTGAAGAGATAACGCTGCGCCTCCTGTCGGACGAAGCATTCGACAGCGTGCTTTTGCGGCTTTGGGTCGACGGCAAAGAGATTTTGCACGCCTGTACGCGCGACAAACGCGGCTACGCCTGCAGGATAACGCTCCCCGGCGAACCCTGCCTCGTATGGTATTTCTTCATCCTGCAGGGCGCGTCCGGCTCATACTGCTATGGCGCGCCGAGGGACAATTTGGGCGGAGAGGGCAAGCTGTATTCCCATGAGCCGCCGTCCTTCCAGATTACCGTATACGACAAATCGTTTGAAACGCCGCAGTGGATGCGCGAAAGCGTCATGATGCAGATTTTGCCCGATCGGTTCGCCGCTTCCCGCCCCATCGGGCATCGCAAGCCCCCGCACGGCGGAAAGTGGCATAAGGACTGGTACGAGCCGCCCATTCTCGAAATCCGAAACGGCGACAACGCCGCCGACGACTACTACGGCGGCGACCTCAAGGGCATCGAGCAGAAGCTGCCCTACCTCAAGGGCCTGGGCATCGACGCGCTCTACCTCAACCCGATCTTCGAGGCGTCCTCCAACCACGGGTACAACACGCGCGACTTCCGAAAGATCGATCCCGCCATCGGCACGGAGGCGGACTTTCGGCGCCTCGCAAAAACGGCGCTGGAGTGCGGCATCCGCATCGTATTGGACGGCGTGTTTTCGCACACGGGCGACGACAGCGTGTATTTTGAAAGCGCGACGGCGGACCCGGAATCGCCCTACAAGAATTGGTATACCTTCCACAGCTTCCCGGACAACTACGAGTGCTGGTGGGGCTTTCGGACGCTGCCTACGCTCAACAAGGAAGACCCGTCCTGCCGCGAGTTTCTGCTGTCCGTCTGTGAGACGTGGCTCAAAAAAGGCGCCTCGGGCTGGCGGCTCGACGTCGCGGACGAGCTTCCCATGTCGCTCTTGCGCGATATCCGAAAGGCCGTGAAGGGCGTCGACCCGGACAGGTGCATCATCGGCGAAGTGTGGGAAGATGCCTCCAACAAGATCGCCTACGGGCAGCAGCGCTGCTACTGCGCGGGAGACACGCTCGACAGCGTGATGAACTACCCCCTGCGCGACATGCTCCTCTCCTTTATGCTGGGCTTTACCCCCGCAAAGACGCTGCAGCGACACCTGCTGCATATGCGCCAGTGCTATCCCGAGCCGTTCCTGGCATCCCTCATGAACCTGTTGGGGAGCCATGACAAGGCGCGCGTCATTGCCGTGCTCGCGGACGCGG